>URHD01000023.1 GCA_900547585.1 uncultured bacterium
AAAAACTAGCAAAAAATTTTTTGTTCATGTGTTATATTTAGCACAGGAGAATTAGACATGAAAATAAACACTATCACGAATCAATTTTACATTAATAACAACAAAGTAAATTTCAGCGCAAAAAACAACAAAAAAAACAATCCACAGCAGCAAATGCCGGAAACAGCATACAGACAAAACCGGTTTGTACCCGCAATGATGGCTCTGGCGGCGTTGGGAGCATTAAATTCCTGTTCGGAAACAGATATGCAATATACGGATTTAAAAAACTTGAAAAATGAATGCTTTGAAGAATTTTTCAACGAAGAAAATTTTTCAAAAATTGACGAAAAAACATTCGTATTCAGCGCAAGCAAAGACAGCGTGTCAAAAGAAACTCCGGATTACAAATACAGCCACGTAAGAGTCAAAGAAAACGACCATACAAGCGTTTTTGGCGAAATAACAAGAAAAAGAGATGACAAAACGCTGAAATTCATAAATGTTTACGATAAAGACGACAAATTAACCTCAACAACGCTCAAAGACCCGAAAACAGGCGATAAATTTTATATAAGCTACGAAGAAGGCTTTTTCAAACAAATCCATGACAAAGACGGTAACCCTGTAAATAGTGAATTAGCTACATTTTTACTAAGCATGCTGGTTTTTTGCGGAATAGCCACAGCATGCATATGGTTCGGCGAAAAGTACTACAACTAAAATCCGTCAGGATGGTTTTTGTGCCAGTTCCACGCGGTTTTGATGATTTCGTCAAGATTTTTGAAATCCGGCGTCCAGCCGAGGATTTTTTCCGCCTTTTCAGCTGAAGCAACGAGCCTCGCAGGGTCGCCGGGGCGGCGCGGTTCGGTTTTTACGGTGAAATCTTTGCCTGAAACCTTTTTTACTGCGTCAATTATCTCTTTTACGCTGTAACCGCTGCCGTTTCCGAGGTTGAAAACATCGCTTTCATTGCCTTTGTTCAAATATTCAAGCGCAAGAACATGCCCACGCGCCAAATCCGCAACATGAATGTAATCTCTGACGCAGGTTCCGTCTTTTGTGGGGTAATCCGTGCCCAGAATGCTCACAAAATCGCGCTGTCCGAGGGCTGTTTGGATAACAAGGGGCATAATGTGGGTTTCGGGCTTGTGGTCTTCGCCGATTTCGCCGGCAGGGCTTGCGCCGCATGCGTTGAAATAGCGCAGCGCAACGTATTTCAGCCCGTGGATTTTAGAAACCCATTTTATCATTTTTTCCATGGCGAGCTTGGATTCACCGTAAGTATTTGTCGGCTCGGGGAGGTCTGTTTCAAGTATTGGCAGGGTTTTGGGCTCGCCGTAAACAGCAGAGCTCGAAGAAAAAACGATTTTTCCGATTTTGTGCTCAACCATTGATTTTAAAACGACCATTGTGCCGTAAACGTTGTTGTCATAGTATTTTAGCGGGTCAACCATGCTTTCTCCAACAAGAGCATTTGCGGCAAAGTGCACAACTGCCTCGATTTTTTCGATTTCAAACAATTTGTCGAGGAAATTTTTATCCCTGATGTCGCCCTCGTAGAATCTTACGCAATCAGGCACGGATTCTTTGTGTCCGGTCTGCAAATTGTCAGCGATTACAACTTCGTAACCGTTGTTCAGCAGTTCTCTGACCGTATGCGAGCCGATATAACCGGCTCCGCCCAAAACCAAAATTTTCATTGCCAACTCCGTTGTTTTTTCTTTATTTTAAACTTAAAACATCATAACCGCAACGAGTTGGAGGCAAAATCCCGTTTTTCCCGCCATTTTCAGCATGCAAAAAATATTAATATTGATTTAACCCGAAAAATTTGGGATAATCGGATTAAAAATGATATTGGAGAAACAATGTTCAGATTTTTAACCTCCGGCGAATCGCATGGAAAATGCCTGAATGCCATAATTGACGGCGTTCCTGCGGGTGTTCCGCTCATAAAAGAATATATTGACAACGAACTTGCGCGCAGGCAAACCGGCTACGGACGCGGCGGCAGAATGCAGATTGAAACCGATAAAGCGCAAATAAATTCGGGCGTAAGGTTCGGAATCACGACTGGTGCGCCAATTGCGCTCGAAATTCAGAACAAAGACTGGGAAAACTGGCAAATCCCGATGTCCGTAAGCCCCGTTGATATGAGCGATTTGGACAACAGGCTCCTGGTTGAGAGCAAAGAAATCACCAGAATCCGCCCGGGTCATGCAGATTTTGCCGGCGCAATGAAATATGCCCACGAAGATGTGAGAAATGTGCTCGAGCGTTCAAGTGCACGCGAAACCGCCGCACGGGTCGCTGTCGGAGCGGTAGCAAAAAGCATTTTAAAAGAATTCGGAATCGAGGGATTCTCGCATGTCATAAGAATCGGCAAAATAAAAGCCTCCAAAGGCGCGGATTTTGAAGAAATGAGGGTTGCTGCGGAAAATTCCGACGTACGCTGCGCTGACAGCGAAGCAGCAGTGCTAATGAGAAAAGAAATCGACGAAGCATCCGAATCCGGCGACACGCTGGGCGGCTGCGTTGAAGTTATTTTCAAAAATCTACCCGTGGGGCTCGGCTCTTTTGTTCAGTGGGACAGACGGCTCGACGCAAAGCTCGCGGGGGCAGTGATGAGTATTCAGGCGGTGAAAGCTGTTGAAATCGGCCTGGGAAAAGATGTTTCAGCCGCACGCGGAAGCGAAACCCATGACGAAGTTTTTTTTGAAAACCATGAATACCTCCGAAAAACCAACAATGCCGGCGGAATCGAGGGCGGAATGACAAACGGCGAAACGCTGGTCGTCAGAGCGTCAATGAAAGCGATTCCGACAATGAAAAAACCGTTGAAATCCGTTGATATAAAGACGAATCAGCCGTTTGAAGCGCATTTTGAGCGTTCGGACACCTGCGCGGTGCCGGCTTGCGGGGTTGTTGCGGAAGCTATGGTTGCAATTGTGCTTGCAGAAGCGTTTTTGGAAAAATTCGGGGGCGATTCTTTGCAGGAAATCCGCACGAATTACGAAAATTACTTGAAATACTTAGACGGCAGAAAAAATGGGTAAAAATATCATATTAATCGGAATGATGGGATGCGGGAAAAGCACTATTGGCAGGCTTCTTGCGCAGGTGCTAGAGGATTTTGCTTTTGTTGATACAGACGAGGAAATCGAAAAAACCGCGCAGATGACCATTCCCGAAATTTTTATGGATTACGGCGAAAGTTCGTTCAGGGAGCTCGAAAGCGGCACGATAAAACGATTTTGTGCCCGTGAAAATCAGGTGATTTCGACAGGCGGCGGGTGCGTGGAGAGCATTGAAAACATTGACGCGCTAAAAGAAAGTGGAATCGTTTTTTATTTAAAAGCCTCTGCTGACACGCTTTTTGAAAGGGTTAAACACACAAACGACCGCCCCATGCTCTACGACGAAGACCCGAAAAAGAAGCTCAAAATGCTGTTAAAACGTCGTGAACCGATGTATCAGTCCGCGGATTTTGTGATTGATACAGAAAATCGCACTGAAAAAGAGATTGTTGAAGAATTAAGAGATTTATATTATGCAAACAGATAAACTAACCGTAAATATCGCGCCCAAAGAGGGTTTCAGCTATGATATCATCATCGGAAGCGGGGTTCTAAAAGGGCTCGGAGCGCTTTTAGCGGAAAAAACAAGGGCAAAAAAGTTCTTAATCGTAACGAATGAAACGATTTTCGGGCTTTACAGGTCTGCAATCAAGGTTGAAAACGCACATTTTGTGGTTTTGAAAGACGGCGAGGAGTTTAAGAATTTTGAATCGCTTCAAACAATTCTGGATGCAGCGATTGAGCATAAAATCGAGCGCCGTGATTGCATTATCGCGTTTGGCGGCGGGGTTGTCGGCGATATTGCCGGGTTTGCGGCTTCGGTTTATTTGCGCGGTATTGATTTTGTGCAAATTCCGACAACGCTGCTTGCTCAGGTGGATTCGTCCGTGGGCGGAAAGGTCGCAATCAACCATCCTAAGGGCAAAAACCTCATCGGCGCGTTTTATCAGCCAAAATTTGTGCTTGCGGACATAGAACTTTTAAAAACTCTTGATCTGCGCCAGCTGAAAACGGGGCTCGGCGAGGTTTTGAAGTATGCCTTTATCGAAAAATCCTGCGCATGTCCGCTGAATTACAGGTTTTTCGACTTTTTGCATGCAAATAAGGACAGAATTATGAATCTCGACCCTGCTGTAATGTCGCAGCTGGTTAATATTTGCTGCACGCTGAAAGCGTCTGTTGTGGCGCAGGATGAGCGCGAAACGGGGCTGCGGGCGATTTTGAATTTCGGGCACACTTTTGCGCATGCGATTGAAACTTTATCCAATTATACCCGATTTACCCATGGCGAAGCTGTTGCTGCGGGAATGAAAATGGCGGCAAGGCTCGGAGTTGGGCTCAAAATGGTGGATGAGGACTATAAAAATGCTATTTTTGAGCTGATTGACAAATACGGGCTGGATGTGGAATTGCCGGAGTTTGATTCAGGGGAATTTATTGAGGCAATGACGCTCGATAAGAAAGCGGATGACTCAAAAATCCGGTTTATTCTGCCTGACGGGGATTTTCGGGTGAAAATGGTTCCGGAGGTTGCTCGGGAGAAGGTTTTAAAAGTTTTGCGCTAACCCGAAATTACAAAACAGCTTTGCGCAGGCAAAAACCACTGCCGAAGTGACGAATCCGGAATAATCTTTCGCCCTATATAAAAGAATAATTGCAATTCGCTGCAAGTCTAGTAAAATTATTATATGCAAATTTTGATTTATATAATAAAACGACTGCTGCAGGCGATTCCGCTGCTGTTTATCGTGTCGGTGATGAGCTTTTTTATCATACGGCTGAGCCCTGTTGACCCGCTTGCGGAGCTCAGAATAAACCCGTCAATATCGCAGGAAACCCTCAAAGCCGAAGAACAACGCCTCGGGCTGGATAAACCGCTGCCTGTGCAGTATATTTTGTGGCTGAAAAGCTTTTTAAAGGGTGATTTGGGCGTGAGCGTAACGGGTGAAAAGGTCAGCACAAAACTCATGGAAAGAATCCCGAATACCCTGCTTTTGACGACCGTTGTAATCCTTTTGACGTGGATGGTGGGAATTCCTGTGGGGATTTATGCGGCTTTGCACTGGAAACAGCCGGTTGACAGGCTTTTAACGGTTTTAACGAGTATAGGAATGGCGATTCCTTCGTTTTTCTTTGCACTTTTGCTCTTGATTTTTGCCGTAAAAACCGGCTGGTTCCCGACAGGGGGACTGACGGGGTATAATTATTCGACTTTGACGCCGTGGGGGAAATTTCTTGATATTGCCCATCATCTTGTGCTGCCGGTTGTGGTGCTTTTTACGGTTTCGCTTTCGGGGCTGCAAAGGCAGATGAGAGGCAATCTTCTGGATGTTCTCGGTGCGGATTATATCAAATTTGCGCGTGCAAAGGGGCTTTCGGAGAACAAAGTTATTTACAAACATGCCCTGAGAAACGCAATCAATCCAATGGTTACGCTTCTGGGGTTTGAATTTGCTGCTTTGTTGAGCGGTGCGGCGCTGACCGAGTATGTTTTTCAGTATCCGGGGCTCGGGCGGTTGATTCTTGAGGCGGTAATGAAATCTGACATAAACCTTGTTATGGCGTCGTTGATGATGGGTACGATAATGCTGGTTCTGGGTAATTTGATTGCCGATATCCTGCTTAAACTGGTTGACCCGAGGGTAAGTGTGAGCTGATGAAAAAAGACAGTATTTTAGCTCAAATTTTAAGGGATAAATATTCGACAATTGCGCTGGTTGTGCTAATTTTGTTGTATGTCGGGATATTTTTGGCGGATTTTCTTGCGCCTTATTCAAAGGAATTCTCGGACAGGCACCGCGCTTATGCGCCGCCGTCGCCGGTTTTTACAATTGATGAAAACGGCAGGCTTTCAAAGCCATACACCTACAATTATGTGCGAACTTTTGACCCCGAAGAATTCAAAATCACCTACAAACTCGACCGCAGCAAGAAATTTTACTTAAAATTCTTTTCAAAAGGCGAAAAATATAAGTTTCTCGGGCTGATACCGATGGAACGCCATCTTGTGACAGTAGAGCCCGACGGGCGGCTGTTTTTGCTCGGCACGGATATTAACGGGCGTGATATCCTCTCCAGAATACTTTTCGGGGGAAGAATTTCACTCACAATCGGTTTTTTGGCGCTTTTTATCTCATTTCCCCTCGGAATGCTCTACGGCGGGATTTCCGGCTACATTGGCGGCGCAGTTGACAACATCATGATGAGAATTTCCGAGGCAATAATGTCAATTCCGAGTTTTTACCTTTTAATTATCCTTGCAGCGATTTTGCCGGCGAATATGACCAGTATTCAGAGATTTTCGCTCATTGTTGTGATTCTTGCGCTCATAGGATGGGCGGGGTTTTCAAGGGTGGTCAGAGGGATGGTTCTTTCCATAAAAAAACAGGAATTTGTTCAGGCTGCCGAGTCCATCGGCGCGTCAAAAAGAAGAATTATCATAAAACACCTTCTCCCGCAGACTTTGAGTTATGTAATCGTTGCAATGACCCTGAGCGTGCCCTCATATATCCTTGCGGAGTCGGGTTTGAGCTTTTTGGGGCTCGGAATCCAGCAGCCCGACGCAAGCTGGGGCAACATGCTCAAAGAAGCGCAGGAATATGTGAACATAATCTACCGCCCGTGGCTTCTGACGCCCGGATTTTTAATTTTTGTTGCGGTCTTATCATTTAACCTCATAGGTGATACAATTAGGGATATACTTGACCCTAAGAGTAAGATGAGATAGGAAATTTTATGAACGAAACCGCAGTTATGGATTTTTTAATGGACAAGAGTATGCTTTTGGACATTTTGCTTGCGATAGTTTTGGGTTTTGCAATCGGGCTTGAGCGTGAAATGACGAACAAATGGGCGGGTTTGAGGACGCATATTCTCGTTTGCCTTGGTTCGTGCGTGTTTACGTTGCTTTCTATCCATGCATTTCCGGTTTTTGCGCACAGCCCGCAGGCTGACCCTGCGAGAATTGCGGCGCAGGTACTCACCGGTATCGGTTTTATCGGCGGTGGCACGGTTTTGAGGCACGGATATTCGATTTACGGGCTCACAACAGCTGCTACATTATGGGTTACGGCAAGTATCGGCATGGCATGCGGGTGCAGTTTCCGAACTTTAGCGGTTTTTGCGACAATTCTTTCTGTCGGCGTGCTTGTTTTAATCAGGATTTTTGAAAAAGAATACATCCACAGAAATCCCAAAAATCCACGAAGAATCAAAGTAAGTTTTTACTGTCAAACCTCTCTCGCTGACCAGATTTATGACAAGCTCATGGCAAAATTCAAAACCGTTCATGAAATCAGCGAAAAAACTTCGCCCGAGGACAAAATCCGCTTTGATTTTACGGCGTGCATTCTCGACCGCAGCCCGCTTCAATACATGCACAACGAGCTGAAAACGATTGAGGGCGTGGAGAACGTTTCCATGCAGGAATTGTATGAATAAAAAAAATTTTCTTGAATATTTTATAACTTTTATCCTGTCAATAGTGATAGCTGTTTTACTTGTTGCAGTAACGGTTTTCACAATCGGGCACAGGGCTAAAGTAAACTACAACAACCAGCCAAAAGCCCAAACCGTGCGAAATGAGCGCGAAGTTTTGATTGAAATGATAGCCCGCTACGAAAAACAGCTCCGCGAAGACCCCTCGGACTACAAGCTGAACTCAAAACTCGGCAATTTTTACAATATCCTCGGGCATTACGAATCCTCTGAAAAACACTTTAAAGATGCGATGGCAAAATCCCCCTACGGAATCTACAGCACGTATTTTGACCTTGCTTATTTTTATTTGAAGCAAAAAAGGTTCAAAGACGCAGAAAACGTGATAAAACAAATAACCGTAGTAAAAAAAATGCCCGTACATGCAGCAAAAGGCGATTTTTACGTTGTAATGGGCGACATGTATGCGGATTTTGGCGATTTTGAAGTTGCTATGGCAAATTATGAAAAAGCTCAGGCACTTTACGAGTTTTCGGGTCGAAAAAAGCGTGAAAAGCTTGCAGAAAGCAGAATTCTAGATACATACGACGACCTTGCCATGAAAAATATGGAGAAAAAAAAGCTTACCGCAGCGATTCAAAGCCTCGAAAAGGCGCGGAAAATTAAGGATTCACCGGTGACAAATTACAAGCTGGCCATTCTTTACAAGGATATTGACCCTATAAAATCCTACAAATACATAAAAAAAGTCTATAACGCCGACCCGGGATTGATTAATTACGATATTTACGAAAAAATCATCCTGGACGCACTGAAATATTACGAAACCGAAGGCGATAATACCTCTGTTGCTCTTTATGCGCACAAGCTGAAAATGTTAAAGCATTTCAAAGAGCGCTATCTGATACAGCCGGGCGAGCTTGATATTGAACTAAAAAAGACACGCGTAAAAAGCCACATTTTTAATGATAAAAAAACGGTTTATATTGAATTTGTTATAAAAAACCTTTCACACAACAACATTCAGCCGCTTTATCTGACTGTTGAGGCAGATTATAACAGCAGCTCTGAAATTATTTACACAAAGAAGCTTTTCTCCAAAAAATCCCCGCTCAGAGCGCTTGGAGAGTCAGAGCCAATCAAGCTAAAATACACTTTTGACGACGAAATCAGCGGTGATTTTTCTTACAATACGCGTTTAATTTTCCGCGCTGCGAAAAAACAAAACATTAGACCCAAACAAATCGCCTCTTTTACCATAAAAAAATAGAAAAGCCGGATAGGAGCTTTTCTAACTGTTTAAGATGGTAACAATAATCTTATTCTCATTATTACTCATTTTTTGAGCTTTTCAACCCTGATTTTTGAATTCTTCACAAAAGTTCATGAAGAAAATTGGCGGTTAATGAAAAGAGTAGGGATCTATCTTTTCCGTTCCGATTCCTCCGGCAATTCACCATTAAATACTTGATTCATAGTTTTTTGATGCCTCCCCCATAGTCACTACAAAGATAAATCCCTACTCTTTTTCTTGACAATTATTAAGAAATATTACGCGCAAAATATTTTTTTGCTTAAAAAGGCAATTTTTTCGAAAAAAAATCCTTTATATAAATACAGGGATATAAAGGGAATCAAATTTAAAGGGAGAATTTATTATGGCAGTAGGACCTAGAGATTACATCGATCAGTTGTTAGTTAAAAAATATGCAGATGAAAAAGTTGACAATGCAGACATCGCAAGCCTTGTCGAACCTGAAAAAATGCTCGATGCAATGTCAGATTTTTCAAATATGCACAAAAATATGATGATTTTGCAAAACAAACTTCAGAACTTCTGCGCAGCACTCAACACAAAATCTGTTTATTACAGAGGTTCAAGATTCGCAACCGCATAATAAATAAAGCTTGTTTATTATAAAATAGCTTTATGAAAAAAATTATACTCGCTTCACAATCACCCAGACGGCGTGAACTGCTGAAAGAAATTTGTCACGGATTCGATTCCCTCAGCCCTGATTATGATGAAAAAATCGATACGGATGTTTTCAGCGAAAAAATTATTGAAAATATTGCCCTGAACAAGGCGCTCTCCCTCGCTAAATGCGTGCCGGAGGATTCCCTTATCCTTAGCGCCGATACGGTTGTGGTTCTGGACGGAAAAATCCTCGGAAAACCCAAAGACAAAGACGACGCGCTCAGAATGTTGAAAGATTTGAGCGGAAAAACCCACAAAGTCGTGACCTCTGTGAGCATTTTTGATGTAAAAACCCAAAAACATACGACCCGCTCCACAACAAGTTTTGTGACATTTAGCAAATTGACGGAAGAACAGATTAAACACTATATCGAAACAAAAAATCCACTCGACAAAGCCGGTTCTTACGGAATTCAGGAGCTGGAGGACGGATTTGTAACAGAAGTCAAAGGTTCATTTACAAATATCGTCGGGCTGCCGCTCGAAACTGTAAAAGAAATGCTAGAACCTTTTTTGACCGCTGAAAACTGGCTCGAGCAGGGTATTTAAGCTATCCGTAATTTTCTGGTAATTCTCATTCACAGGCGTAACCCGACCGGTTTCAACAGCTTTTAAATATGCCGTTGCATTAGAGGGTTTTCCGCAAAAAAATGCGGAAGAATATGCAATATCACGGCGAGCCGGCACGATTAGGCCGCATTCGGTGAGTTTTGCAACAGATTCGGGAGAATTCAGGAACTTTATAAGCAAAACCGCTTCATTTTTATGCATTGACGACGCCGAAACAGCGTATCCGGACGAATCAACATTGCTTATCGACCCGATTTTACCCGCGGGAACCGGCACAATATCCCAGTCAAACTCCGCACTCTCCCTGAACTTCGGTACAAGCCACCGCCCGCTGATAATCATTGCAAGGCGTTTTTGCAGAAACATTTGCGCCATTGTAAGGCTTGCGCTGTCGGATTTTTTCGGTGCTGCGTTGTATTTATGGGGCAAATCAGCATAAAATTGAATCGCCTCCCGTGCAGCAAGGTCAAAATCGGGCGCATTTTCGCCCAGAATATTCCCGCCGTCAGAAAAAACAAACGGCAGCCAGAAAACAGCGTCTTTTTCAAATCCAACACCCCATACGCCGTCTTTAGAGAGCTTTTGCGCGATTTTCAAAAATTCTGCCCTGCTCCAGTCGTTTTTCGGGAACGGAAGCCCCTTTTTTCTGAAAATATCTTTGTTGTAATAAACCACCATCTGCGAAACATCGCGGGGAACGACGTACAGCCTGTCATTGCAGGTCGAAGCCTCAATGGCTTTTTCAAAAAAGACCCTGTCTGAGATTTCTTTTGAAAAATATGGCGTCAAATCCTCCAGAAGTCCGGCTTTTATGTATTTTTGCGAATAAAAATTGTTCAAAAAAACAACATCGGGCTCCAACTTCGACGCAAAAAGGAGGTGGAGTTTTTGAAAATAATTCTGTGGGATATGCATAAATTCTACGCGGATTTCAGGGTTTTTCCGCTCAAATTCAGCAATCAGCGGGCGCAAAATTGCGATTTCGCTTTGCGAGCCCCATGCACTAAACCGCAAAACCGTGCGTTCATCCGCTTTGCGGGCACATCCACAGAAAAATAAAACAATAAAACAAAAAACTAAAGCTTTTTTCATAGCTTTATTATAACTCAAGCAGCAATTCCATTTTTTTGTCGCTGACTTCCACAAGAGCCTTGTATTCGCCCAGGCGAACAATGTAGCGGTCTTTATTATCAACGGTTTCGGACAATCTTGAGCGGATTTCGGAGGATTTTAAAGAATCGAATTTGTTTAGCATAAAAATTTCGTCATTTATGTAGCCGATTAGCGAGTATTTTTTCTTAAATTCAACAAGGCACAAACCTTTGTTATTCGCGAGTTTTGCATTTGTGATAAGAAGCGGGTTTTTCATTTTTTGCATTGTCGCGTTGAGATAATCATCGGCTTTCTTTTGCACAATCGGCTTTTTCACGGTTTGTGTAATCGGAACTGTAGTTGTTTTTACTCGCTCGAGCCGTTCAGCAAGGATTTTATCATCGACTTTTGTTTTAACAACATCAAGTTTTTGCACAACCGTGCCTGCGGTATTTTTGAGCTTTTTATTCAATTTTTTGAACTTATCAACAGCAAAAATTTCGTTTGTGACATTAAAATCCGCATTGTCATCCGCCTGTTCAGCCTTTTGAAACACTCTGACAATACGATAAATCCCGAGAATCGGAATACCTATCAACAAAATCGCAAGAGCTGTTTTTCTCAAAGGATGGGATTGTTTTTCAGGCGTTTTTTCAACAAGAACTTCGTTAATTTCGTCATATTCGTAATTTTCAATGGAGCTGTTGTATTTCGGGTCGAGAATTTTGTACTTGTAATCCGAAGCAAATGCAGCCGAAAATACGCCAAACACGGCAACAGCGAAAAAAACCAGAACAAATATTTTTGCATTTTTATAATTCATCGGACGGCAATTCCATTAGATACCATCATTGTAGCAGAAAAATTTCTTTTTCCAATATCTTTTTTATATATTCCGGTAACATTTAACAATTCTCAATACTTTTTATTAATCAGGGCTTCATGCGTTTTCGCCTCTATTTCGTCGTTTAGGGGTGAAAGCACAATTTTCTCTTTATAGCGTTTTTCGAGCGCGAGAGAAATCAAATAATCCGCAAAATGCACATTTTTAGGCAAAAACGAGCCATGAAGATAGGTTCCGAATACATTGCAGAATCTGGCGCCCTCGGTTTTGTCTTTTCCGTTGTTTCCGTTGCCTGTGGTTATTTTTGCAAGAGGAACGGTTTCATTTTCAAGATAAGTAAGCCCGCTGTGATTTTCAAACCCGACAAGCGTTTCCGGCTCAACAAATTCGCATTTTGCAGTTACGTTTCCTATGAATCTCGTGCTTCCGGCGACTGTATATGCGTCCAGAAGGCTTATTCCGGGGAGTTTTGGAGCATTGTGCGGCTGGTAATAATGCCCGAGCAGCTGATATCCGCCGCAGATTGCCAGAAAAACTGCCATACTATCACGTGCCTCAAGCATAGATGCCCTGTGCTTTTGCAATTCCTGTGATACAGCAATCTGCTGTTTGTCCTGACCGCCGCCCAGAAAGTAAAAATCATATTTTTTGTAATCAATAGTATCATTAAGGTCGATAGAATCTATATTTACAGCGATTCCACGCCATTCGCAGCGCTTCTTTATTGTCAGAACATTGCCCCAGTCGCCGTAAATATTAAGCAATTTGGGATACAAATGCGCTATGTTGATTTGAAGACCTGAATTCATAAAACTATTATGTCAGAAATCAAAATTCTTGGCTATTTTTTTCTTGAAAGTTTCATGCCCTCAATCAAAAATGAAAGCTGTTCAAGTGCCTGCGAATCTTCAAGCGCAAGAAGAGCTGTTTTTACAAATTTTGAATATTCCTTGTCGTGCGCATATTGGCGGCACTTTTCCATCATAAAATTCATGTTTTCGCTGTACTCGTTGTCAGTAAAATCTTTGATTATTTCAGAGGTGCCGTCCGGCTTGTAAATAACCGTGCGAAGAAGTTTGTTATTTTCATAATGGTTGACAGTGATGGGTTTTCCGTAATTTTTCGCCGAGGAATAATAGTCAATATCTTCAACAGTAAATTTTTCAACGGTTTTATTTGAAACATTCTGGAGAAAAATCACGTTTCCCGAACGGACAGCCTTGTAGTATCCGTCTGTTCCGGTCATGTAAAGCTCGGTGTCGTAATAAAAATCGAACAAAACTTTTGGCGAAACATCCAGAGCCTGACACAATTTTTCTATGGTTTTGCAAGATGGAAAGTGACTTCCGGTTTCTATTTTAGAAAGCTGTCTGGGATGCAGTTCAATCAATTCAGAAAGTTTTTCTTGCGTGATATTTTTATTTTTTCTTAGCAATTTCAGGTTAAACCCGAAAGCTTGTTTGAAAGTTGGCATAATAATTTTTTTTATTTCTTGACAACAAAATTATAAATTACCGCAAACACCCTTGCCACGGTCTTTCACGCCTTACGAAAGGGATTTTTATAAAAAAATACGCGTTTAAAGCTGAATTTCTAGTATTTTAGAGTAGAATCTGCTAAATAACAAAGATATCTCAGATGTCATATTCAACAAAAAAGAGATATATCAAATATCATAGCGCATTTTTGTCCTTTATTCGAAAAGCCAGCGGTGACGGGGGATGCAGCATGTCACCCACGGGGAGGTACCCGTATTTAGAGCGTATTCTGCGTACCAGCTCTTTTTTGTCCGGATCAGGGTCAAAATAAAGGGTAGAATAAACGCTTACGCCATCTTTTATTATCAGGGCGTCTGATTCTTTAAAAATATCCCCGTATTTTTTTACAAAAGCACGATGCGCAGTCGCATTCATTCCGAGATTGCAAATTTCCTCCTGAATCGAGCTGTCACCGTCGTTATCTTTTGCATGCCCGCATTCATGAAGAATCGCCTCGGCTATCGCAAGAATAACCGGAAAATCCTGATTATTTTTGTACATATCATTAATCATAATCAGATTTTTTCCATAGTCATACTGGGCATGTATATGTTTTGAAGAAGTTTTTTCAAAGGAAATCCTTATATTTGAATTTTTTATAAACTCAAACGCCTCTTTTCCCGACTTAAAAGGAAGAATCACGGCTATATTGTTCAAATATTTTATATCCGTCTGGCTGAACTCCAGCTGCGCGAGTTCATTAATAGCCGCAGAAAGAGTGGGGTCATCGAGCCACTGGAGCTGGGAAGCGTCAGGCGGAATTACTGCTTTTTGCGAATTTGTGCGCTTCCATTTCATATCTTTCAATGGAAAGCTGTTATAAATATTCGCAAATACAGGTGCAACTGGTGTCATTAGTTATTTTGTTCGTCGTAAGTAACAGTATAATCGGGACTTACAGCAAGCCATCTAAAAGCTTGCCCGTCTTCGGTTTCGGGAATATCGCTCACAAAAGTTCCGCCGTATCTTCCTCTTGAAAACTGAACAAACCCTTGTTTTGAGAGGTTTTGCAGGGCTTTTCTTATTGTATTGCTGCTGACGTCAAATTTTTGTGCAAGATTCTCCATAGACGGAAGTTTTTCGCCGATTTCAAAATTATCTTTTATAAAAGTTTTGATTTCGTTTTCGATTTTTTGATAGCTGTAAAACTGCGCGTCTTCAGCCTTTGCAAAAATCGAAATTTCTTTTTCAGGCTGGAGAACATTTTCTCCGGGCATTCTGATAATTGTTGTGCCGTATCTTCCGCGGCGCGCAAGGAGAATGCGTTCTTCAATAAGGCCTTTCATCGCATCGTGGACAGTTTTTATGCTTACTTTCAGGATTTCAGAGAGCTCAAAATGAGCCGGCAGCCGGTCGCCGACCTTGTGATTTGCGCTGATATAATCTTTAAGGTCTTTTTCCACTTTTTTAACGAGCGTTTCGGAAGAAAGCGCCTCTACGGCAAATTCCGGGTCGATTTGGGGAATTTCTTTTATTGTCCAGTTTGCGTCGTTTGTACGGAACATTTTTGCCTCAATAATCCCGTTAGAAGAAAGATTTTCGAGCGCAAGTCTTACGGTGTTGGTCGAGTGGCCGGTGATTGTTGCAAGCTGGCGTGCTGATGGCAGCGAATCGCCCGCTTTTAGCCCGTTTTCGATGATATATTTTTTTATTTCCGTGATAACTTTTTCACGTTTTGAGGTGGATTTTCTAATAATCGGGTTTTGTGCTGCTGCATTTCTTATAACAGTGCCGATTCTTTGTTTGGATTCGACCAGTCCGCTGTCTTCGACGCAGCGAATCGCGTTTTGAACGGTTCCAACGCTCACGCCAAGGTAATATGCAAGGTCAGCCTTTTTGGGCAAAAGAGAATTTTCCTCAAGTTTTCCTTTTTTGAACCCTGAAACAATCCAGTCGCTCAGCCATTTTTTAATGATTGAGTCTTTAGATTCAAAAGAGTTTTTAAAATTAGGAATTTCTTTGGGCAGTTCATTTATATCAATACGTTTTAGAACAGCTTTTTCAAGTTTTGTGTAGCTTTCTTGAAAATTCGTCATTTTTCCTCCATGCACATTTATTATATTTTATAACAATAAAAAAACAGGCACATTTTTTTTGCTATTTTTTTACATAAAAGTTTAAAAATTGTTACGTAGAGTTTTTTTGGAGGGGGCTGGCTGTTTAGCGGGGTTTTTCTTTTCCGTTCCGATTCCTCCGGGCATTCGACGAAAAATTACTATATTTCCGGATTTCTGAGCCCTCCCCCATAGTCACTCCAAAGAAAAACCCCGCTAATCTGCCCTTTTGTCGCTTTTGATTTTCAAAATCCGGTATTTTAATCTAATCTAGTATCGCCTTAGTCGATTCGCCTGCGCGAACCGCCCAAGGCTCACCTTTTCAAGTGGTCACTCAAAAAGTTCGTTCACGTCACTTCGTTCCTTATCACGAACTTTTCTCGGACAAATTTCTCCAGGTTAAATTGCCGGAATCATATTTGGAGTGACTATGGGGGAGCCCTCAACAGGTATTGAAAGACAGTTTTCAACGCCGGATGGGCGGAGGAATCGGAACGGAAAATATGATTCCGGCAATTTAACTCCCCCTCAACCCCAATTGACTTTCAACGAAATCTCATTATGTAAACAATTGTAAAGGTTATGTTCTAAAAGTTAAAGTTTCAGGTCGAAAATGCCGATATAAATAATACAAAAGGAGTATTTAGAAAAAAATGGGACTCAGCGCATCACAAGGCAGATTCTTGACGCTAACGGCAAGAAAAAATAACATCGAATTCCAGGTTCAGCAACTGACCCAGGCTAAATTACAGCTCGCTGACCAGCAGGACACAGAGGCCTATCTGTGGAGCAACGGGATGAATATTAATCATCTTTATTATGCTGCTGACGGAAACGGCTCCATCAGCGACGACCTGCCGCGCCTTTCATATCAACTGTGCACAAAATCCGCTGCTGACGGCGGGCTGAATATGCGCGTTATTGACCATTATGGAAGAATAGTTGTTTCAGAACTCCCCGACCCCCTGCCTGAAGGCAAAGAAGTCGGCGATTATGTCATTGAAAAAAACTGCACACAGGCCGATTATTTTGAAAAGAACCTCCTGAACGGAAACTGGCGCCTCCAGCAGCCCAGCAAACAAAACGAAACCGGCTGGCAAAATGTTACGCTTGAGGGCTGCGAAAATATTTATCAGGGCGTAGATTCAAAAGACTATGCGGTCGCAGAAGCTGATTACAGCGCAAGCGTAGAACGTCTTGAACGCATTGAAAAACGCTACGATATGCAGATTCAGCAGCTTACCAACGAACAAAAAGCTATCGAAACTGAAATGGATTCAGTCAAAAAAGTTATCGACAAAAACATCGAAGAAACTTTCAAAACCTTCGGTTAATAATCAAATATGAGCCGAAATATCAAACTGCGGCTCATATTCACCCACACGGATACCGGTTTCGGTATAAACACCGGAATCAAAAAATTCATTAAGGAGATTTGTATTTATGGAGTTTTCGTCAATCCAGTTTTTCTGCCTCAATATTTCGAGCACAATCAGCGTTCTTGCTTTCATATTGGCATCGATTACTTTTACTGTGAAACTTTCGCAGGTTTTTGTATTCAATACCATACAAAGCCCGCCGGCACCGACTTTTGCGCAGATATAAGGCGAAAGCTGCATTAAATGCGTATCCAGCCTGTTTTTTCCCCCGCAAATATAAGGATGAGCCTGCATTGCCGCTGTAATTTGCGGATGTAAATTGTGCAGGTTTAAAAACCCCGTGCAAAGCCCCTCAAGAGAGGTTGCAAAATTAGGCGCGGTGCAGCCATCCAGCGTTTTGGGAAGCTCTGAGCTTTCTTCGCAGAGCGATTTTATCTTTTCATACATTTTTAGCTGTAGAGGGTGGTCAAAATCAAGATAATTCCCTGTTTTCCAACCCATCTGCCTGCAAATCAGCAGCATAAGCGTATGTTTGCCCGAACAGTTATTATGCAGGGGAGAAAATTCTTTCAACCCGTCAAAATTGTTCAATGGCGGTATAATCGGGCATTTTAAATCATTTTCGCCCAAATCGCCCTTTTTCAAAAGCTTTTTCAACAAATCAGTATGAACTTTTTCACCCGTATGCGAGCCGCAGCAGATTGCAATCTCTTCTGAGGTCAAATTAAAATACCCGATTGTACCTAATTCATCAGCGAGCGCTGCCTGGAGCGGTTTTGCACATGAGCGGTGAAAAAACGGATAACCGGCAGGATCCGGAAAGGCTTTTATTTCTTTTTCTGCGCTGCAAAATACAATAAAGCCGTAAAATTCTGTTTCTGTGAGGTTTTCACGCGTTTGTCTGAGTAAAAGCAGCGGTCTGTTCATTATTTTGCAGATTTGTTTTGTATATTAAATATTGCGCGGAGTTTTTCCTTCAAAATCGCGTTTTCTTTTGCGAGCTTATCGGTTTTTTCCTGAAGTTCTTTAACATTAACCTGCGGATTTCCCTGCGGTTTGGCAAAATCCATAGAAAGCATGAACCGTTTTTTGCTTTCGTCTTTGATTTGCAGAATTTTCAAGATATCTTCATTAACAATGAGCCCCATTTCGACAAGAACTTCGCCGAGTTTGTGATATGAAGAACCGGAATTAAGCTCTTTTTGCTTTCTGAGAGCGTCATCAAGCTGCGTAACATCAATTAAATTAATCCTTTTTACATACTCGCCGAGGCGGATTTCGCTTCCCAGATAATAAACAGAAGCCGCAATAACAGCATTAACAGGCTCTTTAATATATTCGTTTTTAATGCAATAAGCGAGGTATCTTGATGATTCTTCCAGCGTCCAGAAATTGTTAAGAGTGATATCCACGACTCTCTGGGCATTATTTGCTGCCGCAAGATATTTATAAATATTCATTTCATGACCGTGTTCGTGGGTTTCGAGTTCTTTTTTGCCCTTAAAAGTAATTTCAGGCACATAAATCGTGTACATATCGTCTTCTTTGTTCACTGAAGCAGCACCAAAGCGGCCTTCCATATCTTTTTTCAGGTCAATATAGATTACTTCTTTAACCCATGCCGGAGCTTGCAGGATAATGTTCAAAAGGGTCTCAAGATTATTACTCATCAAACTTCCTAACTGTAAAAATTGCTAATATATGTTATTATAACATATATAAACGGTATGCAAAATACATTAAGGGAGGTAAATTATGGGAGTTGACGGATTTTCAATAGCAAATACCGGCCTGAACATTAACAAAACCTCCTCTGCGATGTCCTCAGAGGCAGAAGCACTGGCCCGTATGGGCAATGATGTACAAATAAGGGATGTTGACGGCGTTACAAAAAAAGCAAAAACAGCAAGAAAAGACCGTGACGCGGGATTTAACGGAATGGCGTATCTTCCCGGAAATAATGACGAAAACGAAGAGGAAGAACAATCTGAAACCCCTCAAAAAAAAGGCAGACACAAAAAACGCACTAATATTGCCGAAGATTTTTCAAAATACCATTTTCGTCTGAATAAAGAACAGATGATAGAAATTTACGACTCACAAACTGGTCAAATTCTGCGCGTCATTTCACCCGAGGATGCAATGAAGGTTTTTGTTAACTTTGCGGATGTTCCGGGCGTGATTGTGAATAAAAAAGCTTAGTTACTTACAATGCGCCGCCTGCTGCCTTATAAAGGCTCAAATAATCTATTAATCTTCTGGTTTTGCTGTCTGCTTTTTCTTTTTCCAGCAAGATGAGGTTTTCCAGAAACTGAATTCTGTCAAAATCCGATGTAATCCCGCTTTCGTAGCGTAGATTTATAAGCCCGTAATTGTATTTCTCCAGCTCAACTTTTTCATTATTGGCAATATCGGTTTTTGTGTCGTATTTTATTGCGCAAAGGCTGTCGTTAATCTCCTGTATCGCCTGCAAATCACGTTGTTTATACTCTTCAAACAGTTCCTGATAAATTATCTTCTGTTTTTTCAAATTAGCAATTTTACGACCGCCCATAAACAGGTTCTGGGTAATACTCACCGCCACAAGCGCCAGAAATCTGTCCCAGTCAAAGAGTCTGTCGAGTTTTAGTGCAGTAAAACCGGCTATTCCGGTAATCGGAATGGTCGGAAGAAATTCTTTTCGAGCAACGCGAATATCAATTTTCGCTTTTTTCAGTTTTGCCTCTGTTTCCATCAAATCAGGGCGGTTTATTACAACTTTTGAGCTTATTTCGGCAGGAATTTCCTTTTTGTATTCAAAAGTGTCCAAATCCCCGCGCACAAAGCCGCCTGCGCAAGACGGAGATTCACCGGTAAGCACGGCAAGCTGGTGCAGAAGCTGCGTACGCTGTTTTTTCAGGTCATTCAGGGTGATTATAGCGATTGTGTGCTGCTGGTTGCGCGCTGTTGTATCGAATGTCGAGGCAAGTCCCAATTTATAACGGTCTTCAGTGAGCTCCCAGACGCGTTTTCGGACTTTTACGATTTCCTCTTGCAGTTTTATGGTTTTATCCAGCCGCAAAATGTTAATATAAGTCGTTCCAACCGCCGAAGCAAGTGAAATATAAGAGCTTTTCTCCTGATAGCGAACGGCTTCGACCTCATTTTTTGCGGATTTTGTTTTGTCGTGGTTTTTCAGGAAAATATCCGCCTCATAACTCGCAATTAGCGGGAGCGAAAAGACATTCGAGCTCGTATTGTCCAGATTCAAGCCGTTAAAATCAAACCCCGGGGTTCTGATTCTTACATAATTCGCCATAAAACTCAAAGTCGGGAGCTCGTTTGCGAAAGTTATTTTCATGTTTTGGTAGTATTCTTTTGTCCTCAAAGTGGCGATTTTGAGGTCATGGTTATGAGAAATGGTCTTGAAAACGTATTCTTTTAAATACGGGTCATCAAAATTGTCCCACCAGTCGATGTTTACGTAAGTAAGCCGGTAATCACTCACGCCCGCGCAGACCTTTTTGGGCTTTGAATATGCCGGAAAACAGGTAAAATTCAGTACAAAAACAAGGAAACAAACAAAAATTTTTCTTACAATTTTCCTCATGTCCCCTGTTTTTAACCTTTCTTGCCACATTATTAAAAAAATGTTATCATTATAACAGTTGGAATATAAATTTCCTAAATATTTGTCACCCTGAACTTGTGTCAGAGTCGTGAGGGGTTGAAATTTAAAGTTCAATCCTGCGATTCCGAAATAAAGTCGGAATAACGCATATTTAGTTTGTACAATTTATAATAGTAAAGACGATTTGAAACAATTAGACGACATAGCAATAACCAGTAAAGAAATAACCGACAATATCTGCTACGAAATCGGCCAGACGGACTCGTACATCCGGATAGCCGTGTCAAAACTTTTAAAAACAGTCGGAATAACCGACATAACCTATGAACAGTTCGGCATTTTATTTGTATTATCAAACGAAGACGGATTATACCAGAGGCAGCTCGCTTTTTTGCTGAACAAAGACCGTCCGAATATTACCAGAATGCTTGATATTCTTGAAAAACAAGGTTATGTCAAAAGGGTAAAAGACCCGAACAACAAAAGAATCATAAAAATCTATATAACCCCGGCAGGGCTTGAAAAAGTTAAACTTATGGAGCCTTACAAAAAAAGTTTTCAGGAAAGAATCGAAAAAGGCATTTCTAAAGAGGATTTGGACATCTGCCGTTCTGTAATGAAGCGCATAAGGGAGAATCTGGAGGATTGCTGCTCCCAGCAGATATAAGGACGGAAAAATGTCAGACGAAGAAAATACAACCCCACCCCCCGAAGAAAAACCTCCAAAACGGGGGCGTAAGCGTGCAAAAATTAAGAAAAAATTCAAAAAAATATATCTTTTGCCGGTTCTGGCGGTGATTGCCGTGCTTTTTTGGGTCGGATGGATGTATTTTTCATCGTTTGTTTCCACGGATGATGCCTTTGTTGAGGCGCACATTGTACGCGTCAGCCCGAAAATCTCAGGAATAATCTCAAAACTCTACATCGACGACAACCAGCATGTAAAAAAGGGCGATTTGCTGCTCGAAATTGACGACAGGGATTTCAAAGTCCGCTACGAGCAGGCAAAAGCCTCTTATGATATGGCTATTTACCGCCAAAAGTCCGCAAAAGCCACAGAATCGGCTGCGGATATTGATTTGGCGCTGGCAAAGCAGGATTTGGACAGATATGAGGGGCTTTTTAAAAAAGGGGCTGTTTCTCAGCAGGAACTTGACCGCGCACGCTCAAAATACGAACAATCCCGCGCAAATCTGACAGGCGCAGGCGAAAATGTCTTTTCAAAAAGAAAAAACCGTGTTGCGGACGCGGATTTGGAACGATTAAAGGCCCTGATGGAGCAGGCAAAGCTCGATTTGTCATATACGAAGATTTATGCAACAGAAGACGGAAAAATCACGAACCGCTCGGCTGAAGAGGGCGCCTATATTCACACGGGTTCGCCAATGTTCTCGCTGGTGCCTGACGAACGCTGGGTTGTTGCAAATTACAAAGAAACCCAGCTGGAACACATAAAACCCGGTCAAAAAGTGGAAATTAAAGTCGATGCTTACCCGGGTGTAAAGTTTAAAGGGGAAGTCGATTCAATTCAGGCAAGCACAGGCGCAAAAATGAGCATGTTTCCGCCCGAAAATGCCGTGGGGAGCTATGTTAAGGTTGTCCAGAGGGTTCCGGTGAAAATTATCTTCACAGAGCCGATTGACCCGAAATACAATATCGAACCCGGAATGTCCGTTATTCCAAAGGTGTTTGTAAAATGAACGCCGCAGCACACGAAGAATGGAAACCCTCAAGAAGCCCGTGGTACAGCGCAGGCGCCGTTATGCTAACCATTTTTATGGTGATTCTGGATTCTTCAATCGCAAATGTTGCCCTGCCCAATATCGCCGGCAGTTTTTCTGCCACGCAAGACGAATCCACGTGGGTTTTGACGAGTTATCTTGTTGCAAACGGCGTTATTATCCCCTCGACAGCGTGGTTTTCAACGCTTTTTGGGCGAAAAAACTTCCTTTTGCTCTCAACAATCCTTTTTACCGCCTCATCAGCCCTTTGCGGGATGGCATCGAGCATGGGGATGTTGATTTTTGCCCGTGTAATTCAAGGTTTGGGCGGCGGAGCGATTATGCCTATCGGGCAGGCGGTTATGATGGAGGAATTTCCCGTCGAAGAACGCGGTGTGGCGATGTCAGTATTTGGTTTTGGGGTGATTTTTGCTCCGATTATCGGCCCGACGCTCGGGGGCTGGATTACGGACACATATTCTTGGCACTGGATTTTTCTGATTAACGTTCCTGTTGGCATAATCGCCGTTATCCTCGGAAATCTCTTCATTGAAGACCCGCCCTACGCAAGAAAAGGCAAGGTTCAAAAGGTAGATTATATCGGATTTATACTTTTGATTGTGTGGTTGTTTTCGTTGCAGGTTGTGCTCGACAACGGGCAAAAATCCGACTGGTTCGGCTCAAGATGGGTTAGGTGGACAACTGCGCTCTCTTTAAGCTGTTTTATCGGCTTCATCTGGCGGGAATTAACAACAAAAGTGCCGATTGTAGACTTAAAAGTCTTTCTTGACCGCAATTTTATTGTCGGAACCGCACTTAATTCGGTTGTTGGAGCTGTTTTGTACTCAACTCTGGCGATTTTGCCGCTGTTTTTGCAGCATTTAATGGGTTATACGGCTACTTTGAGCGGTCTGGCGATTAGTCCGAGGGGGTTTGGGTCGCTTGCGGGGCTTGTCGCAGTGGCATTTCTTTCCAACAAGGTTGACCAGCGTTATGTGGTCATTACGGGCATGCTTCTTCTTACCATTTCGAATCTCATGTTCGGTTCGATGAATTTGAACATTGGGATGGGCAATATTATTTTCCCGAACATAATTTGCGGGTTTTCTTTCAGCCTTTTGATGATTCCGTTGATGACAATCACTTTTGTAACCCTCAAAAACAGCCAGATGACCAACGCTTCGGGGATTTTCAACCTCGCAAAGAGCGTGGGCGGTGCAATCGGTACTTCTATCGTTTCCACGCTCATTCAGAGGATGGGGCAGGTTCATCAGACGCATTTGATAAGAAATTTAACCTATTCAAACCCCGGATTTGTTGAAAAACTCGCAGCAATCCAGAGCGGAATTGCCGTTCACACAGGGGAATTCGTTGCGCAGGAAAAAGCCAATTTTATGGTCTACATGCAGCTTCAGCAGCAGGCGAATTTGCTTGCTTTCATGGATTGTTTTAAAATATACGCAGCGGCGGTTTTTCTGCTGACGCCGTTTGTGTTCCTGTTCAAAAAAGCGAAGTACAAAAAAGAGGGTTAAAATGATTGCATCCGATATTCTTCTGGAAAAATCTTACGAGGTAAAATATTATGAACAAAACCTCAAAAATGAGCTAAAAGAGGCGTCTTTATTGAATTTTTTGCAGGACGCAGCGACTGTAAGCGCAGAAAGCCTGGGATTCGGGCCGTCTTTTGTGTTTTCGAATAATCTTGCGTGGTTTGTGCTCAAATATCATATTGAGCTCTCAAAACCTGTCAAAAATACCGGTTCCGTAATCATAAAAACCGAACCGCGCGGTGCGCACAGGCTTTATGCGTACAGAGATTTTGGAATTTATCTTCCTGACGGGGAAAAAATCGGTTTTGCGTCGAGCCTCTGGGCGCTTGTTGATATGAATTCAAAAAGAATGCTCCCGATGGAAAAAGCGCTTCCTGATATGTTCAAATACGAAAAGCGCGATTCAGACCCTGATTTTGCGAAGATTCCGCCTCTTGAAAGTGAAAAAATAAGTTTTGAAAAAGAATTTGAGGTAAAATTCGACGATGTTGACGTAAATCAGCATGCAAATAACGCAAATTATATCATCTGGGCGCTGGAATCGCTTCCGCATGAGTTCAGAATGAACCACACCCCCGCCGTAATCGATATAAAATACCGCAAAGAAATCAAAATGGGCGGAAAAATCCTTTCCCGCTCGCAAACAATCGCTCCGAACACTACAATTCACGTCATCACAGAAAAAGAAGCCGGTGAAGAG
Organism: uncultured bacterium; assembly: GCA_900547585.1. Lineage (GTDB taxonomy): Bacteria > Cyanobacteriota > Vampirovibrionia > Gastranaerophilales > Gastranaerophilaceae > Spyradomonas. The sequence continues at coordinate 24,533 of URHD01000023.1, forward strand.
CTTTGCTGTGCGCAGTTTGTGTGGAGATAAGCATAAAAAAAATGCTTACAAATCGTTGCAAGCATTAAATAAACACGAGGATATTAAGAGAGAGAGAGTATATGGATAAAATTTAAATTTGAGTCACTTTTTAAGGTCTGCCGCGTTTAAAGTTTGTTTTGTTTTTGCTTCCTTTAAATTTGATATCCCTTACTCTTATATAAAGTATTTTTCGATTTGAAAATTGCCTGTTTGTTTTAATAATTTTAAGAAATGTTAATAAACACCCCGAAACCCGCTCCATGAGGGTTAATTTTTATATAAAAATATGTTATACTACAAGTGTAATAGCAAGAAAGAGCAAAAATATGAAACGGGTACTCTTGTTGGATCAGAATAATCATCCGCTCCGGGTATGCAGCTGGAAGCGGGCACTGGTTTTGATTCTCAAGGGGAAAGCCCAATGCGCAAAAAGCATAAGTAATATTGAAGACATCATCAACATAGACAATACCCTTATACCTCGCATCATCAGGCTAAATTATGAAGTGGCAGTTCCAGATTTGGAGCTGCCTTTTAGCAGGGAAAACATTTTTACGCGCGACAACTACACATGCCAGTATTGCGGACAAAAATTCTCCGCTTCTGAACTGACGCTTGACCATGTTTACCCGAAATCACGCTTAGGGCCGGATATTTGGGAAAATATCGTTACCTGCTGCAAAGAATGCAACCAGTTTAAAGCCGACAAAACCCCGAAAGAAGCCGGAATGAAGCTCATGCGCCGACCTTACCGTCCGGGCGGATATTTTGAATTTGAACTGTTAAAATATGCGCCGGAAGATCGTTATTACTGGGAAAATTGGGCATGTTAAAAGTGTAATTTATTTTTTATCAACAACTTTTATGATATGCCATCCGAACTGGGTTTGCACGGGTCGGGAAATATCGCCGGGCTCCATTGAAAATGCGGCGTCCTCAAATTCCTTGACCATTTGTCCGCGCCTGAAGTAGCCCAAATCGCCTCCGTTTTTGCCGGAGGGACATTTTGAATATTTTTGAGCCAGATATTCAAAGCTGATGCCGTTATCGAGCCTTTTTTCAATGAGTTTTGCCTCCTGCTCGGTATCCACGAGGATATGCTGCGCACGAACGGCAATTGCGTCTCTTGCCTCGGATTTCAGGTTTGTAAATCCGAAAATTCCACAAATTAATGCAAATATTGTAAATAATCTGAAAATTGTCGTCATAAAAAACTCCTTTAATTTGTCATGCAAATTATAAAACAAATTAAACACGCAGTCACCCTGCACATGTGGAGAATACTTCCCAGCGCCAAACCATCAAAGTGAAAAAAGTTGAATATTCATTTTTTTAGCTCGATTCACTGCGTTCATAGGCGTCAAAAAATGAACATTCAACTTTTTTCACGCTGCAGCATATTATTTTACAATCAAATTATTAAGAAAAAGACCGGCATGACCGGTCTTTGCAAAAGTTATGACATTTTTAATTTTTTATTGGATATATTCCGATTCATAACCCTGCTGCGCGGGAGCGGAATAATCCATTGCGTTTTGCGGATAATTTGTTTTTGCCTGTTTTAATTTTCCGAGATACATTTTTCCGTTTTGAACAATCTGCTGAAGCTGCGACAAATCAGTATCAATATTGTTCAAAATCTGCTCAGCATAGTTTTCTGCACCCTCTTTTGTTCTGAGAGCTTCGTCTTCTGCCTGAATTTTGATAGCTTTTGCTTCATCAATGGTTTTTTCGCGCAAATCCTGACATTCTGCGAGAACCTGTTCTTTAATTTTTTCAGCCTCTTTGTGAACCTGATTTAAAAGCTCGGATTCAGAAAGAATTTTTTCAGCTTCGTTTCTTGCGTCAATAATTATGCGTTCTGCGCGCTGTTGTGCCTCAATCTGGATTTCTTCGCGGCGGCGGAGGATGGATTCCGCTTCTTTGATATCTTCGGGGATAGATGCGTCAATTCTGTCAAGAAGCGTTTCCATGTCCGAACTTTTTATAAGAACAAACCCCGGAAGAAGGTGCAAACCCTTGTCCAGTACGAAGTTAGCGCGTCCTAAAAGGTCTTTGATTCTTAACTGTGTCATAACTTTTTTACCTTTCTTATATTTTATGAAAATATTCTACCACACATGGAGGCACAAATTTCGAAATATCGCCGTTATTTTTTGCGATTTCCTTAACCGTGCTTGAGGAAATGAAGTTGTATTTTGGTTTTGTAATCAAAAATACAGTGGTAATCTCCGGTGCAAGAGCATTATTTGTCTGGGAAAGCTGCATTTCGTATTCAAAATCCGAAACCGCCCTCAAACCTCTAATCAGGACGTTTGAGCCCTTTGCTTTTGCATATTCGATAGTCAATCCGTCAAAACTGTCAACCTCAACATTTTCGTAGTCTTTTACAGACTCTTTGATAAGCGCAACACGGTCAGCAGTGGGAAGAAAACCCTTTTTTGCGTCATTCTGAAGCACAGCAATAATAACTTTGTCAAAAAGCAGGCTTGCTTTATGCAGAACATCCAGATGTCCTTTTGTTATCGGGTCAAAACTGCCCGGATAAATCGCAATTCTCATCTAATACGCGGTTTCCTTTCTCAAAAAACAGATTGTTTTTTAATAGTCTTAATTTATTATA
>URHD01000024.1 GCA_900547585.1 uncultured bacterium
TGTTGGCGTTTATTATGTTGTTGTTGAGGTAGATTTTGCCGGATTGGTCGCCGGTTAGGGTGAGGTCATAGGAGGCACCCGCAAATTCAGTTTCATCTACGATTTCTAAATCACCAAATGCAAGTCCATCTTCCAAAATTACAGAATCAGGAGTAGATTCATCGTACCAACCTTGACTTCGTGCATATTTAAGATATTCATCAATTGTTGAGACGCCCAAATGATCTTTTAAGTAGTCCGAGGGTTCAAATGAGCCGGTTGAGGCAAATACATTATCGCCGGCGATTGTATCGTCGAAGAGGATTGTCCCGTTTGTCGATGTAGATAGAGTGAGTTTTGACAAGTTGGACGGGGTCGCTGTGACTTTATTACCATCAACGGTATAGTTATACTCTAAATTATCAGATTTCATGAATATTGCATTCCGGGTTTCAATGCCGTTTGAGATGGTTTTATTGCCGGAAAATACTGACGTTCCACCGTTTTCGGCATATATATTCGTGTTTCCAGCAGAATAAATAGCTCCGCCTTGTGCTGAACCGGTGGCAGATTCAGCGGTATTGTTGATAAATGAGGAATTTGTTATATTCAAGGATCCATCCAGAGAACCATCGATACTATACGTATCTGAGTCATCCCGAATGTATGAATAGTATATAGCACCACCGTAAGCATCATAATTTGAAACAGCAGAGTTTTCAATAAAATTACCCTTGATTTGTCCAATAGTGCCATAGTCATTTACGATAGCGCCACCGCGTGCAAAGTTGTCACCATCATCACTTTTTGAAACAGCAGAGTTTTTAATAAAATCACCATTGATTTCACCGATTTTGGCACTGTTATAAATAGCTCCGCCCTCTGCTGAAGAGCTATATGAGAGTGCAGTGTTTTCTGTAAAATTACCGTAAATTGAGTTTATATCCTGGGTTTCTGCAAAAGTAGGCACGTCTGAATCGCCTGTCACATTTTCAATCAAAAAAACTGGCGAAACCAAATATCTACTATTGAAAATCGCACCTCCTGATGAACCAGCGTAAGCAATAGCCGAGTTTTTATAAAAATTGCCTTTTATCTCACCTATGGAAGGCATTGTGTTATTAAACTCCATGTTCCATATTGCACCACCACTTGCACCATAGCCTCCATATTCACTTATTGCGCTGTTTCCGATAAAGTTTGCCTGGATTGAATTTATCACTGAGTCGTTGTAAATCGCCCCGCCGAGACTTTCATCATTATCGGTAATAGTTCTATTATTAATAAAATCTCCCTTTAAGCTCTCAATAAGACCAATGTTATAGATAGCCCCGCCCTGTGGAGATTGCCGCAATGTTGTATCAAGATTAACAGACGCGGTATTACCCAAAAATGTTCCATTAATCGAGCCGATTTCGCCTGCATTAAATATAGCCGTGCCTACAGGATATCTTCCTTTAATCTGCAGATTATTGTAAACAAAATTTCCGGCTATTGATTCAATGCGGCCCTCATTAGATATACAAGAATTCGGAGAATTTAGCCCGTAAAAATCTTTTTCAATTTTGTCAATCACTTCTCCCTGACTAACCTCAATCAGATCAATATCATCCACGTCGTATTTAAAAGTAAGGTAGTTGTCGCCCTTAGGAACGCTCATTGATAAATCAAGATTCATCCGGTTATCAGATTCTTTGCCCCAGCTTAAATAACCTGATTGATTACCCGAACCCAGCGTTTTGTCAGTAAATTTTATGCGGTAATAAGTTGGTACGAGTTTTTGCTCTGTTTCGTCCCATTCCCAGCTCGTAATCGTTTCATTAGACGGAGCTGATGTTTCCACCAGGGTATAAATGTCAGTATTAACCGGCACCGGAACATCTGCTGCTGCACTCTGGGCAAAAGATAAAGAAAATCCTGAGATTATTAACAGGGATTTAGCCAGAGGAGCAAAGTTTGAAAAGTTATTGTTTAATTTCTCACAAAAGTCCCAAAATAAAGATGCGTCAGAGCTTACAGCCCCCCCCCCCCATGGGCAACAAGCCTTTCATAGCAAGGGTTTTCAGAGATTCAGTTTTATTCTTTTTCATTTTCACTACCTCTATTTATTTACAGTAAATTCAAAATCCAGAAGAAGACATTTTTTCCACAAATAGACCTCTATTTATTTAATGCCCATTTTTTAGCAATTTCTAACATCCAACGGGTGGTATTGTTACATTTCTTCACAATCCAGCCATTAAATTCACCTGTTAAACGCAGCTTGTAATCATAATTTTTTTGCGATACATTCAGTGTGTATAAACACGATTTCATTTGTACAGGTCATAGAAAAAAGAGGAGAAACTCAAATGACAGAAAGAAAATTAGTTGGAACAAACGAAATGTTCAAAAAAGCGCTCGCAGGCGGCTACGCTATCGGCGCTTACAACGTAAACAACATGGAAATTCTTCAGGCAATTGCTGAAGCAGCTGAAGAAACACGTTCACCCATCATTTTGCAGGTTTCTGCAGGCGCTAGAAAATACGCTAACCAGACTTACCTTGTAAAACTGGTCGAAGCAGCTCTGGCTACTACTACAGTACCTATCGCGCTTCACTTAGACCACGGTGCTGACTTTGAAATTTGTAAAGCCTGCATCGACGGCGGTTTCTCCTCTGTTATGATTGACGGCTCAAGATTCTCGTTTGAAGAAAACGTTGCAGTAACTAAAAAAGTTGTTGAATATGCTCATGAAAGAGGAGTTTCAGTAGAAGCTGAGCTCGGAAAACTCGCAGGCGTTGAAGATGACGTAAATGTTGACGCAAAAGACGCTAAATACACAAATGTTCAAGAAGCTGTTGAATTCGTAAAACAAACAGGCTGCGATTCTCTCGCAATCGCTATCGGAACATCTCATGGCGCTTACAAATTCTCAGGCGAAGCAAAATTAGACTTTGACAGACTGAAAGAAATCAAAGATGCCCTGAAAGAAGCAGGTTTCGGCGACTATCCGATTGTTCTTCACGGTTCTTCTTCAGTTCCGCAGGAACTCGTTGAAAAATGCAACAAATTCGGCGGAAATCTCCCGAATGCACAGGGCGTTCCCGAAGATATGCTCAACTATGCTTCAAAACACGGCGTAGCTAAAATCAACATCGATACAGACTTGAGATTGGCTATGACTTCTACTATCCGCGAATTCTTCATTGAACACCCCGAAAAATTTGACCCAAGAGAATACATGGGCCCGGGCAGAACAGCGGTTAAAGAAATGGTTATGCACAAAATGAGAGACGTTCTCGGCACAGCCGGTCACGCTGATGACTAATTAATAAAAAAATAAACAAAAGCCCTTCTTATATTTTAAGAGGGGCTTTTTTGTTGTAATCAATCGAAAAATCCTTCCGGTGGGAACCGCTGCGCTATTCCCACCCTACCAGCCCTCCGAAAAGAGGGTGTTGGCGTTATAAGTAAAAAGGGAAACATCTAAACCTTAAAAAGGAAGCCTTTTTCGGTAATTTCGGGGTATCTTCCGGAACTTTTTAGTATAAAATCACAAATCTCTCTCACTGCTCCGCGTCCGCCGTTTTTTGAGGAGATAAAATGAACGTATTTCTTGACTTCATCCATCCCGTCAGCAGGTGTGCAAGCCAGCCCGACCTTTGAAAGCACGCAAATGTCCGGCAAATCATCGCCCACATAAGCAATTTCGTCAAAATTCAAAACATATTCTTTCATAAAATCTTCAAGCGCGGCGATTTTGTTTTTTTCGCCCTCGTAAAGCTTTGTCATGCCGAGATTTTCAAACCTGTGACGCACTGTGGGGTTTTTTCGCGCCGTGATGATGCCAGTTAAAACCCCTGCCTTGTTGAGCATGACAATTCCCTGCCCGTCCTTGGCATTAAAAGTTTTCAGCTCCCTGCCATCTTCATCGAAAGTCAAAGAACCGTCCGTCAAAACCCCGTCAACGTCAAAAAGCACCGCTTTTATGGACTTTGCTCTGCTTTCCAAATCCGGCATTATGCAATCCCCGCTTTCAGCAAATCGTGGATATGAATCAACCCGACCGGCTTTTTGTCATCATCACAAACCACAAGCGAAGTGATAGAATGTTTTTCCATAATGTGAAGTGCCTTTGCCGCAAGGTCAGAAGCAAGCACGGCTTTCGGATTTTGGGTCATAACGTCGCTTGCAAGCAGATTTGCAGTCGAATCGTACTTCAAAAGCGTTCTTCTGATGTCGCCGTCGGTCAAAACGCCGAGCATTGTGCCGTTTTCGTTCGTAATAATTGCGCAGCCGAGCTTTTTGTCCGAAATATATTTGATTGTGTCGTGGAAAGAGGATTTTTCGTTGATAACAGGCAGCCTTTCGCCCGTAATCATCAAATCCGCAACCTTGTAAAGCACACCCTTGCCCAGAGCACCCGACGGATGGAACATCAAGAAATCTTCTTCCGTAAATCCGCGTTTTTTAAGCAAACAAATCGCCAGCGCATCACCCATCGCCAGAGTAGCAGTCGTGCTGGCGGTCGGCGCCTTGCCAAGAGGGCATGCTTCCTTTTCTACGGAGATATCAAGCGCTACATCGCTCTTTTGAGCAAGAGTCGAGTCCATTTTTCCGGTCATTGCAATCATCGGAACGCCAAAACGCTCAATCAATGGCAAAAGGTTCAAAAGTTCCGAGGTTTCGCCGCTATTTGAAATCGCAACAACGACATCTTCGCGCGTGATTATGCCGGAATCACCGTGAGTGCTCTCCGCAGGATGGAGAAAATAGGACGGAGTGCCGGTTGAGGAGAGAGTTGCGGCGATTTTTCTGCCGATATGACCCGATTTACCCATGCCGGTAATGATTACACGGCCTTTGCAGCCGTATAAAATATCAATTGCCTTTTCAAAGTCCCCGTTAATACGCTCTTTCAGCTTCAAAACCGAATTTGCTTCAATATCAAGTACTTCTTTTGCCAAATCTGAAATTGTGCTTAATTTATTCAAAGTTTCTAACATTTTGCCCCCTCTTGATGGATATTATACGACGCTCCAATCTTAAAATGCAATCAGAACAGCATGTTTTGGTTATAATTATTTACGGAAAGAAATAGATAAGGTAAATTATGAAAAAGGTTTATATTGAAACACTCGGCTGCCAGATGAACAAATCGGATTCGGAAAGAATCCTCGGAATGCTCGCACATTTTGGCTACGAAGAAACAACAGAGCCCAAAGAAGCCGACTTTTTAATCATAAACACCTGCTCAATCCGCCAGCTTTCCGCTGACAAGGCATACAGCTGCGTGGGTGTATGGGGAAAATGGAAAAAAGAGCGAAACGAAAACCTTAAAATCGGTTTTTGTGGCTGCGTAGCGCAGCAGGACAAAGAAAAGCTCCAAAAACGCTTCCCGTACATCGATTTGGTTTTTGGACCGTCGAATCTTTACCAGCTTCCGGAGCTTGTAAAGCGAATTGAAGCGGGAGAAAAGGTTTGTGCGGTTTCAGAACGCCCTTTTGAGGCGGACGAAAGCCGGTTTGAAATAAAACGCGCAAAAAGCCTGAACGCGTGGATTCCGATTATGGAAGGTTGCGACAATTTCTGCACATACTGCATAGTTCCGTTCACAAGAGGCAGAGAAAGAAGCAGGGAGCCTGAAAAAATCATCTTGGAAGCAAAAAAAGCGCTCGAAAGCGGATTTAAAGAAATCACCCTGCTCGGACAAAACGTTGACAGCTACGGGAAAGGGCTTGGCAAAGAAGTTACGCTCGCAAACCTTTTAAGAGAGCTCAACAAAATCGACGGAAAGTTCAGAATCCGTTTTGTAACGTCATATCCGACCGATATTTCGGATGATTTGATAAAAGCGGTCGGAGAATGCGAAAAAGTGTGCGAATATTTCCATATTCCGATGCAATCCGGCAGCACAACGCTTCTCAAGGACATGAACCGCCGTTACACGCGCGACGAATACGGAAATATCGTCGGAAAAATCAGAAAAGCGTTCGAAAATGTAACGATTACGTCGGATTTCATCGCAGGTTTCCCTGGAGAAACCGAAGAACAGTTTAACGACACGCTCAGTGCAATAGATGAATTTGAGCTGGATTATTCAAACACAGCAGCCTATTCCCCGCGCGAAAAAACAAAAGCAGCCCGCTGGGTGGACAAATTTATTGACGAAGAAACGAAAATGAACCGTCTCGCCATCCTGAACGAAAAAAACCGCGAAGCTTGTTTGAAATCCAATCAAAAATTCGTCGGAAAAACGCTCGAAATCCTTGTAGAGTCATTTGAAGAAAAAGATGGAAAAATTATCCTCGCCGGACGCGCAAGAAACAACAAAATCGCGCATTTTGAGGGTTCAAAAGATTTAGTCGGCGAATTTGTCAACGTTAAAATCACAAAAGCCAGCACATGGCATGTTGCGGGGGAGATTGTGCAGGGATAATGCCGGCTTATATGCGCGCTGCCCGCTGTTTTCTTACGAATCTTTTCCCGAATAAAAGTCCGCGTAGGGTGGGAAAAGCTCAAACGATGGTTTCAAGATGCATTTTTCAATCTTTGTGGCGATTCCCACCGATAATCAGGTGCAAAATACTTCCGGTGGGAACCGCTGCGCTATTCCCACCCTACTGGCTACTGGCTGACCCCTCACCCGCCCTTTGCAGGGTACCCTATCCCCGAGAAGAGAGAATATTTTAATTTCTAATAAAAAAACATGCTATAATCTTTAAAAAAGAGATAACCCGAACGGAGAAATATATGCCCAACTACGCGATAGGAATTGATTTAGGCGGAACAAAGATTTTAACCGGACTGGTCGATAAAGAAACCGGAAATGTGGAATATTTTACAAAACACAAAACACGCGCCGAAAACGGAGCAGATTACGTAATAAACAAGATTATCCAGTCAATAAATGAACTTCTTGAGGCAACAAAACTCGATATCCACCAGATTAGCTCAATCGGAATAGGCGCACCCGGGCAGGTGAACAGGGAAAAGGGGATTTTGATAAACGCTCCGAATCTCAACTGCTCAAACATTAACCTCAAAGCCATTCTTGAACGCCAGTTTTTCATCCCGACGTTTTTGGGCAACGATGTGGGGATTGCGACGGTCGGAGAAATGAAATTCGGTTCTGGAGTAGGCTTTAACAATATTGTTTGCGTTTTTGTCGGAACAGGAATCGGCTCCGGCATTGCAAAAGATGGAAAAATTTACTATGGTTCGTCGGGAACAGCCGGTGAAATCGGGCATATTATCGTTGACGCCGGCGGAAGACCCTGCGGCTGCGGCGGAAATGGATGCCTTGAAGCTTACGCATCGCGAACGGCAATTGAACACAGAATCACAGGCGCACTAAAAAAGGGCAGAGAATCCGTTATAACAGAGCTTTTAAAAGACGGAAAGAGAATCAGCTCAAAAGTACTGAAAAAAGCGCTTGAGCTGGGCGACGAATTAGTTACACAGACGCTTTTTGAGGCGTCGGATTACCTTTCTAACGGGCTTGCGACGGTTATTAACTTTTACAATCCCGAAATAATCATCCTCGGCGGCGGTCTTATTGACGCAATCGACGAATTTTACGAAAGAACAATCAAAAAAGCCCGCTCCAAAGCCCTCCCTATACCGGCCAAGACAATTGAGTTTAAAAAAGCCAAGCTGGGCGATTTTTCAGGGGTTATCGGGGCTTGTTTTCTTGAAGATTTAGCAAAAAACAACGAAAAAATCCTTGCTTAACATTTTTTAACCGGACAGCAAAATAATTTTTGTTTGCTTTTTAATGCAGCATAAGCAAAAGGAGAGCAAATGAAAATTACGCCCGTAAATCTCTATAAATCGGTCATAACAGAACAAAATCAACCGCAAATACCTGCAAATTCAGGGAGATTTCAGCTAAAATCCGTACCTGCATTGAATTTTGTTGCATATTCGCCGGAATATTATCTGGGATTCAAAGGCGCACCCGAAAAGTCAGAACAGCACAAAAAACTCGATGAAAATCTCGAAAATTTCTTTAAAAAAAGTCTTGGAGAAAGAACAGAATTCCTTGGATATCATCCTTATGAGTTCTATTCAGATTCACTGAACAGCAAAACCGGAAACATAATAAACGGAGTGATTCGCTCAATAAAAAGAAGCCCGATTGACAAAGAAATGCTTACAAAAGCAACCCAAAAATCCCTGAATTCAATCAGGTCGTCGGAAAATGCAGAAAAACTCATTGAAAAAGCGAAAAAGGACAACCTTATTCCGGAAAACATTGCCATCGCTGACACAAACCGCGCAAAATCCTACAAAGTAATGAAAACACTCTTTGATGCGGCAGATAAATCAAAAATTTCGCTGCCTCAGGGCAGAAAACTCAACGACAAAGGGCTTGAATTCCTATTCCGGCAATTTCAAAATACTTTTTTAAATTTTATTTACGAAAACAACAAACCGCAGCTGACCAAAGAAGCCTGCGCGCGCATAAAAGAGGCAATCGAAAACTCTGCGGATATCCGCGCATATGACATTCAGACGGAAAAAATTAAAGCTCAGGAAATAAAAAACAATTTCCCCTCATCAAGGTTATGCGCGGAAAAATTGTACGAAGATTTGATGGAAAAGCACATTTCGCCCTTTGAAAATGAAAAATTTTATGATTTTCTGGCTTTAAACAGCGAAAAAATTGATTTTCAAATCGAAATGCTCTACAACTCAAGAATAACCGGCTACTATACCGGCGTATTTAAAGAATCAGGCATTGATGAAAAGCATAAAATCCTCCTGATTGACCCGGGCGTGGCTTTTAACATAGAAAAACTGGCAGAGTTCGTAAAAACCTGCAATATCAACACATCTAACCTCAAACCGATACAACTGAGGCAGAAATTCTCGGATTATCTGGGCACAGAAACTGTTTACAGGGGGCTCGCTACAAATGAACCCGAAAAACTTGCCGAAAAGATTAGCAGGGACGGGAATTTCCCGCTTTCGGCAAAAAATAAAGAAAAATGCATAAATGACATAGAATTTTACCTTTCTCCGTTCAAAAGACCACGAACAAGCCATTTTGACCGAATTGTTGACAAAATCACCAGACATGACAAAGAAAGCGAGTATCTTTCGGTTTCTTCGGAATATCCGATTGCCGCATCCGTTTCGAAATCGGCAAAACCCTCAAAATCAGTCGTAATTGAAGCACGCGTACCGAAAATTTCCATTCTAAAACAGGAAAAAGAATACAGAAATATGCAAACAAGCAAGCGTCATGATGTTCTTGTCGTGGGAAATTACAAATACGATTACGACAGGGAACAGGAAAAAATTGAGGCATTTATCCCGTTTTATCTGCCAAATACGGATATGAAAATACATTTTGATACGGAAACACCGCTATTTTACTGGCAAAACTTTGCAAAGGGGATGTTTTAGCCTATTCGTAGCGCAGCGCGTCGATGGGATTTAATAAAGACGCCTTGTAAGCAGGATAATACCCGAAAACAACCCCTATAAGCCCGGAAAATCCGAACGAAAGCAGAATCGAAAAGGAAGAAATCGCAATCCGCATATCAGAGAAAACCTGAATACCATAAGCGCCCAGAACTCCAATAAGAACACCCAAAACTCCGCCCGCAAAAGATAAAAGCAGGGATTCTATCAAAAATTGAATTCTTATATCGCTAGCCTTGGCGCCGATTGCCATACGAATACCGATTTCTTTTGTCCTTTCGGTCACAGAAACGAGCATTATGTTCATAATTCCGATTCCGCCGACCAGAAGAGAAACTCCCGCAATCGACCCCAGCAAAATTGCCATTGTTCTGGTGGCCTCTTTGGCTGATTCCATCATCTGTGTAAGGTTGCGGACGGTAAAATCATCGTCCTTGTTCTTCCCGATGTGATGACGCACGCGCAAAAGCTCGGTAATTTGCTCCTGAGCCAGATCAAGCTCCTCAGTGCTGTTTGCTTTCACATTAATAAGTTTTACCATCCCCGGAAAATCAGTTCCGAAAAGCTTTTTCTGGGCTGTGGTAATCGGTACAAAAATAATATCATCCTGATCCTGTCCCATGCCGTTTTGCCCTTTAGTTTCAAGCACTCCGACGATTTTGAACGGAACATTTCCTATCCTGATTGTCTTGTTCATAGGGTCAACATCACCGAAAAGGTTTATTGCGACAGTGTTTCCGATGATTGCAACTTTAGTAATATTTTTGTTGTCATCTTCGGTAAAATTCCGCCCATCTTTTATTGCCCAGTCGCGAATTTTAAAATATGAAGCAGTAGTACCCGCAGCGCTGGTCGCCCAGTTCTGATTTCCGTAAGTAACCTGCTTTGCCTCGCCCATATAAGGAGCTACATAAGCAACAGCAGAACAATTGTCCTCAATTGCATAAGAATCCTTGAGTGTTAACGTAGGCTGGGTGCCGCTTCCGCCTCTTACCCCGCCGGCATTTGAAGAACCGGAGCGAATCATCAGCAAATTACTGCCCATCGACGCCATATCGTCAGAAATCCTTTTGCTGGCACCGTTTCCTACCGCAAGCATGATTATTACCGCACTTACACCGATGATTATGCCAAGACTGGTGAGAATCGAGCGCATTTTGTTGATTTTGAGCGAGCGAAGCGCTATTTTAAAGGTCGAAATAAAATCAATCACCGCGTCACCTCGTCAGATACAATATTTCCGTCCTTAAAACGCACTGTCCGCTTGCAATATTCGGCAATATCGGGCTCATGGGTAACAAGAACGATTGTTTTTTTGTATTTATCATTCAATTCACAGAAAAAATCCATAACCTCATAACTTGTCCTCGAATCAAGGTTTCCAGTAGGCTCATCCGCAAGAATAACAGGCGCATCGTTAACAATTGCACGCGCAATGGCAACTCTCTGCTGCTGTCCGCCCGAAAGCTGGTTCGGGAGATGTTCTTCACGCCCCTGAAGCCCTACAATTTTCAGCGCATGCATTGCACGCTCTATCCTCTCTACAGGGTCAATTCCCTTGTAAATCATTGGCAATTCAACGTTTTCAAGCGCGCTCGTACGCGAAATCAGGTTAAACCCCTGAAAAACAAACCCGAGCTTCAAATTTCTTATTTCGGCAAGTTTGTCTGAATCCAGGTTTATTACATCAATGCCGTCAAGAAGATAAGAACCCGAAGTCGGCTTGTCAAGACAGCCGAGCATGTTCATAAAAGTAGATTTTCCCGAGCCTGAAGTGCCCATTATAGCAACAAATTCGCCATCTTCCACGCTCAAAGATACATCATTCAGCGCGTTGAACGACGAATCTCCGGTAGAATATGTTTTTATTGCGTTTTTTACTTCAATAAGGCTCATTTTTTCACCTCTTACAAGAACCTTGGCGCTTTTGGCTGGTTATTGCTTTTTCCGGCTTCCTGCCCTTTGATTCCGACGATTACAGAATCATTCTCCTGAATTTTGTTTGTAATAATCTCGGTATGCGTATCATCAGAAGCCCCGGATTTTACCGAAATTCGTTCGGGCTTTTTATTTTTGATGACCCAGATGCCCTGTTCTTTATATTTTGGGCCGCTTCCGTCCGTATAGGGGGTAAATTTAAGCGCTGCATTCGGCACGCTCAAAACATCAGCTTTTTTGCTGGTAATTATCGAAACATTTGCTGTCATACCCGGAATCAGCTTCATATCTTCGTTATTAACCTGAATAATAACCGTATAAGTAACAACATTCTGCACCGTTGTAGGCGAAATTCTTACCTGAAGAACTTTTCCTTCAAAAACACTGTCCTGATAGCCGTCAAGGGTGTAGGTAACCTCCTGGCCTTCTTTGACTTTGCCGATATCAGCCTCCGAAACATTGGCTTCTATCTGCATCTGGGTCAAATCCTGCGCTACAGAGAAAAGTTCAGGTGTCTGGAAGCTCGCAGCAACTGTCTGACCTACATCAACCCCCCTCGAAACAACTACACCGTCAACAGGAGAAACAATACGTGTATAGCGGAGGTTTGCAGCAGCAGTGTTGTAAGCAGCTGAGGCCTGTGAAATCTGGGCACGTGCAGCCGAAATCTGCGCAAGGTCGGATTTGTATGTTGATTCGGCCAAATCAAGCTCACTTTTTGCAATAAAATTGCGTTTATACAGGTTTCTGTATCTGTTCAGGGTTTTTTTGTCGTTTTCAGCGACCGCCTGAATTTTTGCCAGGTTTGCGCGGGCATTTGCGATGTTAGCCTGCGATTGCTCTACCTGCGCGGTAAAAAGCGAAGTGTCAATCTGGGCCAAAAGCTGACCTTTTTTCACTTTGGAGTTGTAATCAACATAAATCTCCTTAATCATGCCCGAAACCTGCGAACCTATACTGACCGTTTGCACCGGCTGAACCGTTCCTGACGCTTCAACAACCTGTGTTATGGTATGTTTTTTGACGGGTGAGGTCAGATAATCAGGTTTTTTATTATTTTTCAAAAATCCGGCGCTTACCAGCAGTACAGCCATCAAAACGCTTACGGCTATTATAATTTTTTTGTTCATTATGATTCTCCCATTGCTTTTTCAAGCGCTGCACGGGCTACGTTATAGTCATAAATAGCCTTTACGTATGCCTGTTGTGCATTGTTATAGTTTACTTTTGCATCCTGAAGCTCAATATAGTTTCCGACGCCCACTTCATAGCGACCGTCCGCAAGCTCGTAGTTTTCAAGCGTCTGGCGGACTTTCACCGCAAGCAGAGGAAGCCTTTCTTCTATTTGCTTCATGTCAATATACGCGGATTGCACCTCAAAATAGATATTCTGCTTGATTAAATTCACATTTTCTCTTGCAATCTCAAGCTGTGCCTTTGCTTCGTCGATTTTGCATTTTGTGTTCATTATATTTATGTTGCTTGTTTCGAGTGTTGCCGATAGATTGAAGCTGTTTGTGGTGTTTCCGTCCATGCTGCGGTAGCCGTATCCTGCTCTGCCGCTCAACGACGGAAAATATTCACGTTTTGTGTATTTTAACGATTCTTCCATTGCTTTGAAGGTCGATTCGTAAGATTTCAGGTCAGGGCGCTTTTCGTTTGCGGTCTTAACAGTCTCGTCAAAGCTCATGTCAAAGGGTTTGAACACATAATCTTTCAAAATGTTGCTTTTTTCTACCGATGAGGTAAAAACAGCGTTTTTAGGCTGTTTTGGCGTTGCGCTCAGGTCTTTTGTATCAGCAATATTAACAAGATTTACGTCCGTATAAACGTTATTTTTAAAATTAAAACTTTCTGTATTTTTTATTGAATAAGCAGGCGCATAGGCCGTGTACATGGAGTTGTTTAGCTTGACAAGCGCAGTCTGGTAGGCTTTTTCGGCGGTTACCAGCTCGATTTTTGAATCGGAAAGGTTCACTTCTGCATTCACAAGGTCAATTTTTGAACGAATTCCTTCTTCAAAAAAGGCTTTTATCTGGTTGTAGGTGCGCTCGTTCATCGCAACATTTGAGCGCGCAACCTGCCTGTTAGCCTGCGCCGCAAGAACCCCGTAATAAGCGGTTTTTACATTGTAAACAGTTGTGAGACGCATATTATCAAGGTCAAAATCAGATGCTATTTTGTAGAATTTTTGCATGTTAATTTTTGCACCGGTTTTCCCAAAATTATAAAACATCATGTTCAAAGATGCGCTCATTGAATAATAATCCATGTTATTTGAGAGGGTGCGGTTTCCGGAGGTGTTGCCGTTCTGGTTGTAGTACCCCCCGCCGGCGCCTATTGTCGGGAAATAGTCGGATTTAGCCTGTCCGATACGGCTTTTGTAAATTTTCTGGTTATTTTTTGAAATATTTATTTCAGGGCTGTTTTTCAGTGCGATTTCAATACAATCCTCGAGGCTCAGCATTGCGCCCTCTTTGATTTCGACAACAGCCAGGGCAAAATTTTGTGTAAAAATGCACAAAACCGCAAAAATTATTAATGCTGTCAGTCTAAACCTCATATTCCTCCCGCGGAATTACCGCACCGGAACAATTATAGTTCACCGCCTGCCTCCTTGCATAATCTTTCGGGAGGATTTTTTTCAAAAAAATAATGCTCATATCATACATAACGAATAATTTTAAAAAATGTTCATTTAATAAAACAATTGCCCGGTTAACTATTTTATAATTATCTTGTATGATTATTGTTGATTTTGCACTATAATTGTAATATCGAAAAATCAGCATTCGGAGAGTTGAGCTATGAAAAAAATTATATTATTATTGACATTAATGATGATATTCCCGCCTGCCTGCACCTTTGCGCAGGACTATGATGACCCCTACTCAAGACCCGCCTCCGGCGCCTACGAAACAGGTGTTCAACTTTTGAAAACCCAGCAGTTTTCCAAAGCAATTATAGAATTCAAAAAAGCTCTGCGCGAAAACCCGAATGATGAATCCTCAAAAATCCAGATTACAAACGCATATCTGGCGCGCGCTGCTTATTATAACAACCGGATGATGGACTACAAAAATGCAGCAAACGACCTGCGTTCAGCTCTGTTTTACCTCAAATATTACAGCGTAAGTCCTGTAGATGCCCAAACTCTCGACAATATCACCATTACAGAAAATAATCTAAAAAATGTTCTGGGTGCAATAAACGCCGATATGACTCCCAAAGGCAGATTCAATGCCGGAAAATCGCTCCGCGCACAGGGTGAATTTGCAGCAGCTGTGACTGAATTTCAAGCTGCACAATCCGACGCAAAATGCAGAAAAGACGCTCTGGTTGCGCTGGGCGAAATTTATTATATTCTGAATCTGAACGATCAAGCGGCAACTTACCTTGAAAGAGCGCTCTATGATGACCCTAAAGACGCTAATACCCACCTGAAACTCGCAAGAGTTTATGAAAGAATGGGCGCAGCGGACAAAGCAGCAAAGGAATACACCCTGGCACTCACAAAATCCTCTGAAAATCAGGAGATTTTGCTTGCTCTGGAAAACATATGGAAGCAAAAAGCCGCAGCAACGCCGGATGATGCCGATGTTCATGCAAACCTCGGTGCAATCTATCAGAAACGGGGCAATCTGGACAGCGCGCTTGCTGAATACCAGCTTGCAGAAAAGCTTAACCCTTCAAGCGTTATGACAAGATTGAACCACAGCACTCTTTATCAACAGAAAAAAGAATATGAAACAGCAATCGAAGGCTATGATTCGATTTTGCGCCTTTATCCGAACCACACACTTGCATATTACTACAAAGCTCAATGTCTGCGCGCTCTCGGAATGAAAGATGCAGCTGTTCAGAATTACAAACTGGCACTAAACCTTGAACCGGAAAATCAGGGAATTAAAGACGAGCTGTTTGATATGGTAAAAAGCGACATGACGCCTGAAGAAATGCTTGCTTATCTTGCCAACGAGCTAAAAAACAGCCCCAACAACCCTGAAATGGTTTACGAATACGCCTACCAGCTTCACAAAAACAAAAAATTTGATGAAGCAATAACATATTACAATCAGGTTCTTCAACTTGACCCGAAAAACTCGGACGCATACCTGAATATTGCAGCTGCTTACAAGCAAAAAAGCCAGTTTGACAAAGCAAAAGAAATCCTTAATCAAGGCAAATCATTATTCCCTGAAATCGGGGAGTTTAAAAAGCAGCTTGCAATCCTTGGTGAAGAAGAAGCCTCGCTTTTGTATTCAAATGCCTCTGATTTGTTCAAAAAAGGCAAATATCAAGAAGCCATTAATCTTTATTCAAAAATAACCCCGATAACGCCCGAGGCGCTCGTCGGAATTGGCGCAAGCTATCAGGCAATGAAAAACTACAAATCTGCGGCGGAAAATTTCAAAAAATCGCTCGACATGGAGCCCAACAATGCCGATACTGCTTATTATCTGGCGCTTGCATATTCAAATGCGCAGGATTTACCGCAGGCAAAAATTTATGCAAAAAAAGCCCTCGAAATCGAGCCAAATAACAAAAACGCAAAAGAGCTTCTCGATTACGTAAACCAGTCCGAGCTTTCCGCATATCTTGAGCAGGCAGACAAGCTATACACCGAGAAAAAATACCCAGAAGCGCTGGTTATGCTGGGAAAAGTTCTTGCGATGGATCCGAAAAACGCCAGTGCGCATTATTCATGCGGACTTATTAATGATGAGCTGAAAAAATACTGGCCTGCAATCGAAAGCTACAAAAAGGCAGTACAAAACGATCCGTCACTTGCGATTGCGTACTATTCTATCGCGGTTGACTACGATACGCTGCAAAGATACCAGCAGGCAGTGGCAAATTATAAGCTTTTTGTTGCCAATGAAAAAGCTGACAACGAATATACACAATACGCAAAACAGCGCATACAAGAGCTAAAACAATACGACACCCCCTAATCGAGGCGCAAAAGTTGGAAAATGAAACGATAAAAATAGGAAATGTCGAAGTCAAAAGCCGCGTAATGCTTGCCCCGATGGCGGGGATTACGGATGTTGTTTTAAGAGGGCTCGTCAGAAAGTTTTCAAAAACCTGCCTTTTGACCACAGAAATGATTAGTTCGGAAGCACTTATGCAGAAAAAAGGCGGAGAAATCCTCGAACGCTGGGACGACGAAACGCCTCTTGCTTATCAAATTTCTGGCCATAAGCCTTTTATGATGGCAAAAGCGGCAAAAATGCTTGAAGAACGCGCAGATATTATTGATATAAACATGGGCTGCCCGGTAAACAAGGTTGTAAAAGGCGGCGACGGCTCCGCGTTGATGAAAACGCCCGAACTCGCTTCTGACATTGTAAAAGCAGTAAAAGACGCCGTAGATTTGCCTGTTACGGTAAAATTCCGCCTCGGCTACACCGCAGAAACAAAGAATTTCAGGGAATTTGCCCTAAAAATGCAGGAAGCCGGCGCCGACGCAATGACTATCCACTGCCGCACCCGCTCCCAGATGTATTCGGGAAAAGCGGACTGGAGCGAGATTTCAGGAATAAAAGAATTTATAAAAGTGCCTGTTTTTGCCAACGGCGATGTGATTGATGTTGATTCTGCGATAAAATGCCTTGAAGAATCAAAAGCCGACGGGATTGCAGCGGCAAGAGGCGTTCTGGGCAACCCTGCTCTCTTAGGTGAAATCGAAAACTATTTAAAAACGGGCGAAAAACCGAAAAACACCGGTTTCAAAGAAAAAATCCGGCTTATGAAGACCCACCTTGATGAAGAAATCAGGCTCAGGGGAGAAACTTGCGCAATCCAGTTCACGCGCAAGTTTTATCCTTACTACATCAGGGGGATAAAAGGCGCGTCGCAGTTCAGATACGCGCTTGTAACCGAAAATTCTTACGAAAAAATCCTCAAAATCATTGACGAAATCGAGGCACAGTGCGATTAATATGACAAAACCCTATTTTACCTACATTATTCTTACTGAAAAAGGCACTTATTACTGCGGTTATACGGATGATTTGGAAAAAAGGTTTGAAAAGCACAAAGCAGGGCTTGCTGCAAAATACACACGCGCATTTAAGCCGATAAAATTCGTTTATACAAAGGAATTCCCCACAAAATCCGAGGCGATGAAAGAGGAATGCAGAATTAAGAAGCTTTCGCGGGCGAAAAAAGAGGAGTTGATTAAATCGAACGGGATATAAAAGCCGGGGGCGGAATGACGGTCTATTTTTGTCGCCATGAACCCGTTTCAGGGTCGCAATGGCCGGAAAAATGGGTTTCCAGCCGGAAAAATTTCCCGAAAAAGTCTGATAGACAGCTTATTTTTCCCTGCAAAAGCCCGTTTTAATCCTTAAACCTTACCAGCAGGCCCCGCGGGCAATTTCACCGTAAAAGTACTTCCCTTTTCCGGCTTGCTTTTCACACAGATTGTACCGCCATGGAGCAGGGTCAATTCTCTGGTAATAGTAAGCCCCAGCCCGGTTGAACTTTCGTTTTTGCAATAAATATTGTTGAGTTGGACGAATTTTGAGAAAATTTTCTCCTGAAACTCGGGCGCAATCCCGATTCCGTCGTCTTTTACGTAGATTTCCACCTGATTTTTCAGTTTTTTAATTCCGATTTCGATGTGGCCGTTGGCGGGCGTAAATTTAATCGCATTGCTCAAAAGATTGTACATAATCTGTTGAATTTTCTGATAATCCGCCCTAATCTCGATTTCTTCGGGCATTTTTTTAATAAGATGAATCATTTTCTTATCCGCAAGCGGCTGAATAACGTTCACAACCTCGGTTACGGACATATTTAGGCTGAAATTTGACGGCGTAAGCTTCAAAGCGCGCGATTCGAGCTTTGAAATCTCAAGAATCTCATTGATCATACCCAGAAGATGCAGCCCCGAAACGTGAATATCGCGAATATATTCGGCCTGTTTTTCATTCAACGGGCCAAAAAGCTGGCGCGACAAAACCTCGGAAAACCCGATAATTGCGTTCAAAGGCGTCCTCAACTCATGGGATGTATTCGCCAGAAACTCCGATTTGACCTTATCCGCCTCCAGAATCTTTTCGTTCTGCTCCTTAATCGTTGCATGCGCCTGCGCACGGTCGATAATGCTCTCCTGGAGCTCTTTTAGCTGCATTTTGAACACATCTGACAGTTCACTGTCCTTAATTGAATAAGAAGCCAACGCGCAAAACGCCTTTGAAGCCTGAATATCTGTTTTTGTAAAGGTTTTTGTACGAGAGAGCAAAATAAAACCGAAAACCGTATCGTTTATCAGAAGTTTTGAGATTAAAAAGTTTTTATTTTTCTTAATACCGAAAGAACGCGCGACAGGCGCATTTTTATCAAACATTAATGGCGCACTGCTGTATAGCTGAGATTTAGCCTCCTCTTCTACGGGCAAAATAACGGTTGTTTCAGAAAAAAGTTCTTCTTGAGGCGCGATTTTTCTGTATTTTATCCCCGCATTACCGGAATTCAAATAACAAACGTAAGCAGAATCGTAATCAACCGCTTCTTTAAGCAAATTCAGCGTGTTTTCAAAGCAGTGTTCGGGATTTTCGCCTGAATTAAGGATTTGAGGGATTTTTTCGAGTATTTTTTTATAAATGGTCATACCGAAATTATAGGCCTGACTTCACAATCCCGCAAGTTTGTAACACTAAACTTCCAAAAACAGCCTTTTTCCGACGATATTCGGCTTTCCGTTGTAATATCCTGCAAAATATCCGCCACGAACGGGTTTGTTTTTGCCGTAATAGTTGGTTGCATTGTCCGAAATAAAAGGATTACCGAAAGGATTTGAGCTTTTTTGCACAGTTGCGCCCTGTACAGCGTTTATATTCGTCGGCATCAATGCGTTGGAGATGAGGCTAACAAGATTCATAAAAATCCTTTCCTAATTTACAAGACAATACTTACGTTTTTAAATTTACTGATAAATATATTATAGTCATGATTATTATAGAACAATATTACAAAATGTTAAAGATTTTTTCAGGAAAAATCCTACAAACTACGTATTAATGCAAAAGAAAAAATCTGTCATTATAGTTTTATGAAAAAATGTCCTTTTAATTTAGATATTTGTTCTGACGAGTGCGCGCTTTTTATATCGCCATCGGAACTGAACGAGCTCGTGGCTAACAGACTTCACAGCATCGGCGTTTTTGACAAAAAAGCCGGCATGTGCGCGCTAAAAAATATCGCAATGGGTGCAAGCAGAGAGGTTTTCGAAAAAAGTTCGGCAAACAATTTCTAAAAAATTGTCTTTGTGAATTTAAACATTAAATTCATGAAAATACTCTCAAAGGTAAAAAAATGAGTGAGATAAATCTCGGACAATTTATAAAAAACGCTTTTAATTACAGCATCGGAAAACCTGTAACCCAGCAGCCGACCAAAACTTCACAGGAAAACTTTCAAAATGCACAACAGCAGGTCGCCCGCCTTGTCAATGAAACAATGCAAAATATCCAGACGAATTTTGTGCGTCAGGTTGATATTTTGAACACCCAAAACCTGCTCCGGCAGCTGAATTCGTTTGAACAATCCGCGATGATGAAGGATTTGTACAGTTTTCCGCGGGATATGAAAGATTTAATGCTTTTGCTCGTAAAAGAGGGCGCAAATTTAACCGCTGCGAATGCTAAAGACCTGAATGCACTGCTTTCGCAAACGCTGGACATGTCAAAATTGATGATTCTATTGCAAACCAACGGGAAAAACGCCGCAGAAAAGCTAACAAAAATGATTACGACCCTGAACCAGTCCGGAATCTACAACACCCAGCAATTAAAAGAAATGACAGCGCTCATAAACGCCTGCATTCCTGCGGCGGACACACAGCCGGCTGCTATGTTGAAAAATTTGATGGTTATGTATCTTCCGTGGCTTCCGTTACATGAACAGGGCACTTTCAATCTTCAGGTCGCCGATGAAAGCGAAAAAAAGGGTTCCGATTCAGAAAATATTGTTACGATTACGATCAATACCGCTGCTTACGGGATGATTCGGGCGACAATTTATCTTGAAGGCAAAAAACTCGATGTTGAAATCAACTGCCCTGAAAATTTCCCGAAAAACGAGTTCAAAGAAACGCTCGCACACGAAGCAACAGGCTACGACATGGAATCCGGAATCTCTTTCACCACAAGAAAATCCAACGATTCGCCAGAAAAGAAAGAAACAAATGTTTCCATCACAAATTCTTCAAAAATCTCGCCTCATCTGCTTTTGATAATTCACATGGTCATAAATGCAATCATGGCGCTAGACAAAAAGGCTGCTCTGGTCAACGAACGCGAGCAGAAGATGGATTTTTAAAGGGAGATTTCTTTCTTTTTTGAACTAAAAGCCGAAAAAGCAGGGATTTGGCATTTAATTTCACTTTTTGAGGAATATTTCTTGTAAGTTGGGCTTTCAGCCCAACAGCAACAATATTGCAAACATCAAGTGAAAAGAGGAAGATTTTTCTTTTCCGTTCCGATTCCTCCGACCATGCGGCGCTATTTTGTAATTTTTCTTGATTCATGAGGTCTCCCCCATAGTCAC
The DNA here is from genome assembly GCA_900547585.1 of uncultured bacterium. Classification (GTDB taxonomy): domain Bacteria; phylum Cyanobacteriota; class Vampirovibrionia; order Gastranaerophilales; family Gastranaerophilaceae; genus Spyradomonas. The sequence goes on from URHD01000024.1 coordinate 20,891, forward strand.
TCCAAAGGAAAATCTTCCTCTTTTCACAATACAACAATTCTCACCCGCAAAATGTTTAACATTTGACTTCATTTTTCGATAAATATTTATTAATCTTTCTGCCTAGCTTAAATGTCAATGCCGAAAGGTAATGTTTTCCGTTCGAAAACTGCCAAAATAGAAACATAAGGAAGTTGGAAAACATGAAAAAGATAATTAACATAAAAAACAGGATACTGTTAGCTGTCATCCTTCTCAATTCTATATTTACAATGGGAGTGTATGCGGCTTGTAATACGGAAGCCGGCGCTTGCAGGATTTCCGATTTGAGAAAAGCCGCGCAGACGGAGGCAATTGAAAATAAATTTCTGCCTCCGTCCCAGAAGAGGGCAGATGTGTTTGAAGAACCTCAAACAACCGCCCAAAAACCTGAAAAAACATCTCCTATCCGGCAGTTTATAGAATCATTGCTAAAACCATCAAAATAATCCCTCCTATCTGGATGCCGGTGTTCAAATGCTGCATTAACTTGTTATTGTCATAATATCTGGCAGTTTTCTTTGCGGTGGTAGTCGCAAGCAGCCTTTGGATTCTGGCATCTTCGCTGCCGGAGAATGTTTTTTGAAATACCGAGTTCTCCAGCCTGGCAAGCCTGTTTTCAACAGGTTCATTTGCAAATTTTCTACCCAAAACCTCGCTTTCAAGCATGTCGAGGTCGTAATTTGCATCGGAAGCATCGGTTCTAAACCTTGAAGCAGGCGCTGCGACTCTGTTTCTGGTATTTTGAGGCGTGTAATAATTGTATCGGCTTTCATCGGAAAAACTGTTCAAATCCGAAGCCGCACCCGTCATTCCCGGATCGTATTCCTCAAGAACAATCGAGGAATCGTCCCTAATCCGCGCATTCGCCAGCACAGAAGCGCGCAAACTGTCAACACGCTCGCTCAACGGTGCAGAACTCTCTTTTTTATAAACCTGTTTTTCCAGCCTTGAAAGCCGCCTGTAGATATCTTCGCCGGAATAGTCTTTTTTAAATACCTCCTGCTCAATTTTATCCACAACAGGATATTTTACGTCCGCATCCGCCTTTTCTGTATTCAATTCGTCATAAGCAGCTTCTTCTTCAACAGCCTCAGAGGGGGCAGGCACTGCTGTAGCATACTGGGGCATATCCTGACGCAGCCTGCGGAGACGATTCTGGATAGTGTCTTTAGATGCGGAGCCGTAAACAGCTTTTTCCAGCCGTTCAAGGCGCTGTGCAGTCGTTTCGCCGTTGTAATCATAACCAAAATAATTTTTTTCGAGTTTTTGAATCTGCGCGGAAATATTCTCCGCACAAAATCCGCCCGAACTAATAAATAGTATGCAAAATAGCGTAAAAACAGCTTTTTTCATAATCTCACCCGTTCCGTTTTACACTATCAAGTTAATCTGCTTTTGAAACGCACTCAATTCCACGGAAATTTTAAACACGCAAAAAAACATAGCCCTGTTTTATTAGCGGTAAGTACTATATTTAGCCTATTACCCGTTAGTAACAGCTATTTTAGCCATACTCCCAAAGTATTATTTAAAATTTTTTTAATCTGAAAAATTTAACCAATTCAAAAAATAATCCCAATCACGCATATAACATTTGTGCTAAAATTTAATCATGGAAAATATTATTAAACGCAGAGAATCAAAGCAGATTCAAATAGGAAACATAAAAATCGGCGGAAACGCGCCCATAAGCGTCCAATCTATGTGCAACACCGACACAAGGGATGTTGAAAAAACAGTTTCGCAAATAAAAATGCTCGAAGAAGCAGGCTGTGAACTCATCAGACTCGCAGTGCTCAACAAAGACGCAGCTTCTGCAATAAAAGAAATCAAAAAACGCGTAAATATTCCGATTATTGCGGATATTCACTTTGATTACCGGCTGGCAATTCAATGTATTGAAAGCGGTGTTGACGCTTTGAGGCTCAATCCTGGAAACATCGGGCGCGAAGAAAATGTTAAAAAAGTGGTTGAACTCGCAAAAATCAACAAAACTCCTGTCAGAATCGGCATAAACGGCGGTTCTTTAGAAAAAGAATTGCAAACGCTCGACCTGCCATTGCACGAAAAAATGGTAAAAAGCGCTATGCGGCACATAAAAATCCTTGAAGATAACGATTTTGACCTGATAAAAGTATCGCTGAAATCCAGCAGCGTTCCCACGACCATCGCGGCTTACAGAGAAATCGCAAAACTGGTTCCATATCCGCTTCATCTGGGCGTTACAGAGACAGGAACGCTAAAAGGCGGGCTTGTAAAATCGTCTGTCGGGCTCGGAACGCTCCTCGCAGAAGGAATTGGCGACACTATCAGGGTTTCTTTAACCGAAAATCCGATAGAAGAAGTTCATGCAGGATTTTCAATCCTAAAATCGCTTGAATTGCGCAAAAAAGGCATAAATTTCATTTCCTGCCCGACCTGCGGAAGGTGCCAGATTGATTTAATCGGATTAGCAAAAAAAGTTGAGGATGCGCTTTCATCTATCGACAAGAATCTAACCGTCGCAGTTATGGGCTGCCCGGTAAATGGCCCCGGAGAAGCCAAACACGCCGATTACGGCGTAGCCGGTGCAATAAAAGAAGGATATTTGTTCAAAAAAGGCGAAATTCTTAAAAGAGTACCCGAAGACGCGATTCTTGATGAATTATTAGCATTAATTAAAGCGGATTCTTCAAATTAGCCCATTATTTGGACAAATATACTTGAAATATAGGATTTGCTTAACCGGAGAAAATAATATATTATATAATAAGAATCCTAAAAGATTTGAAAGGTAATTGTTTATGAAAAAATTATTGGCATTATTGGGTTTAATCGTTTTGGCTTCAGGTTGTGCGTTCGCAGCAGACACTGAGCCTTATAACGACCCCGAAAATACATCGGTAACAACCAAAGATATGACTTCTGAGGCATTTTTACGCAACTCCGGATATTCAACCGAAGCCTACAGAATCTACGAAAAACAGGTAGGCAGAAATATCCTCACACCGGTACAGGTTGTTGAAAAAAGACCGAACAAATTTGTCCGCTGCGTGAAAAAAGTAGGCGGCCAGTTTATGGAAACATTTGACCCGACTATTGACCAGAAACAATTTGTTAATGACCATGATATCGATTACAGCTGGAATACTGTTCAGGATTTGTAATCTGACATTTTTAAATTTTTCAAAAGGCATGCTTTCGGGCATGCCTTTTTGTATTTGGAGTTAGATTTGTAAAGTTTTATTAAGAACATTGTAATCATGCAAAACCCATGCGCACATGGGCTTTTGACATGTCGAACATGATTAAATTTCTCATATTTTTAGAGGATTTGTCCGGAATTTGAATATTTATTATAATTAAAAAAGTATAAAACACACTGAATTTCTTGGGAGAAAAATTCAATGAATACCGTAGCAGCTAATCTGGCTGACCTGAGAAATGAAATCGCACCTTGTAAACCGGTAATAATCGCTGTAACGAAGTATTTCGGAGCAGAGAAGCTCGTTGAGGCTTATGAAGCGGGTTTGAGAAATTTTGCAGAAAATCGTGTGGCAGATGCATTGGAAAAGTTCGGAAATTTGCCCGATGAAATAAAACAAAATTCAACCTTTCACCTCATAGGCCACCTGCAAACCAACAAAGTGAAAAAAGCAGTGGGTCATTTTGACCTGATTCAGTCAGTTGACTCGTTGAAACTTGCAGAATTGGTTTCGAATGAAGCGCAAAAACAGGGCATAGTTCAAAAAATATTGCTTCAGGTTAATAATGCAAACGAAGAAAACAAATCAGGATTCGAAAAAGGGGTTCTGAAGGAGGTTTTTGGAGAAATTATCAGGCTTGAGGGGATAAAAGTTGAGGGTCTTATGAATATTGCGCCGATTGCAGACGAGGATACTCTGGATTTTCTGTTTGAAGATATGAAAAACTTCAAAGACGAGCTTGAAAAAGATTTTTCTTATCCGATGAAAGAGCTTTCGATGGGGATGTCAGGCGATTACAAAACCGCACTCAGGCACGGTGCAACAATGATACGGCTTGGAAGAAAATTATTCATGTAATATTGGGAGGAGATAACATTGGCAGGCGTTTCAGACAAAATTAAATCAATAGTAGGGTTTTTAACTTCAGGATTTGAAGGCAGAGAAGACATATTTGACGATATGGCTAACGAAATCGGCGACGAGTATCCGGTGAGCGACAATTTGGCACTTGAGCCGATGTACGCGTCAACTCCGGCAAAAACTCAGGCGCCTAACGTAGTAAGCCATCCCGGTTTCAGAGGATATGAGGTTCTTGTTTGCGAACCGCGCTCTTATGATGAATCAGTTTCTATCGTAAAACATCTTAAAGAAAAGAAAACAATTATTTTGAATCTTCATCTGCTTGACAAAGAACAGTCAATCAGAATCGTGGATTTCCTTTGCGGCGCAACTCATGCACTTGCCGGAAATCAGCAAAAAATCGGTGACACTGTATTCATTTTCACACCGAGCAACGTTTCATTGAACGCTGAATCACAAAAAAGCAAATTCATCAGAGATGCTTTGTGGAATCAGCCTCAATAACGCAAAAAAGACATAGTTGGGGATATATTAATTAAGTTGAAAGCTGTCTGAATAACGACAGCTTTTTTTTAAAGAGGTTTGTTATGGAAAATACGCATATTAAAGAAAGAAACAGAAAACTCGCGGCAAAGGTCCTTTCAGAACTTGAAAAAAGGCATTTTCAGGGCTATTTTTGCGAAGACAGAACACAGGTGCCCGAAACAATAAAAAAACTTCTCCCAAAAGAGCACGTAATCTCCTGGGGCGGCTCCACAACACTTCAAGAATGCGGAATCTTCGACTATCTGGAAGAAAACAGATACAAAACCATCGACCGTGCGCTCGCAAAAGACCGCGCAGAGCAGCTCGAAATCTCCCGTCAGGCGCTTTTGTGCGATACTTTTTTGATGAGCTCAAACGCAATAACCGAAGACGGGCAGCTTGTCAATATTGACGGGCTGGGAAACAGGCTTGCTGCGCTTTTGTACGGGCCTAAAAGCGTAATTGTTATTGCAGGGATGAACAAGGTCGTAAAAACGCTCGACGACGCAATCCAACGCGCCAGAACCATTGCTGCGCCTGTAAATATGCAAAGAATTGCGCTGCTGATGGACAGAAAAACGCCCTGTGTTTCAACAGGAAGCTGTGCAAACTGCAAATCGCCGGATTCAATATGTTCTCAGCTTGTAATAACAAGGCTTTGCGCCCCTCAGGGCAGAATCAAAGTCATTTTAGTGAATGAGGATTTAGGTTTTTAATCGAAAACTTGAAATTTGATGAAATGCCGCATACTGAAAAGGTTTAGGAGCCCAAAAATATGAAAAATCACCGCCAAATGACCTACCGTATATCATAAAATTTGTGAACCTGCCCGATAAGCCGTGTATCTACGTGTTTTAAGGTGAATTTTTCAAAAACTTCAAGAATTTTCTCCTTTTTTACACCAATTTCGTTACCGTTCATCTTTGGCTGGAGAATTAACGGTATATCAAAGGTTTCGCCGAGTTTTGCACACTCATTTATCTCAAAATCGGCAATTCTGTCATCAAAAACGATTTTGGCAAAAACCTCTTTGTTCGCGGATTTGACAATTTCCAGAAATTTTTTATGGCTGTTGAACAAATCACCGATTTTTGCGCTCGA
>URHD01000025.1 GCA_900547585.1 uncultured bacterium
TGAGCCTTGGGCGGTTCGCGCAGGCGAATCGGCTAAGGCGACACTAGATTAGATAGGTCAGGAAGTGTTGGGAATGAAGTTTTCAATAAAAAAATTCGTTATAAAAACAGCAGAAAACACAGAGGTTTCATTTTTGCCCCCAATGGCAAGAAGAAAGCTCTCTACGCTCGACAAAACCGCACTTTGCGTTATGAATGAGCTTTTTGAATCAATTTCTGGAGAAAAACGGAATCTGAAAATCGTTTTTGCTTCCCGATACGGCGAGCTGGATAGGCTGAAAAAGCTTGTTGCACAATATACTTTGGAAAACGAGGTATCGCCCGCAACTTTCAGCGCTTCTGTGCACAATAGCGCTGCGGGGCAGTTTTCTCTTTTGAACAAAATTACTGAAAGCTACAATTCCGTTTCAGCTGAAAAAGATACGTTTTCTGCGGGGTTGATTGAGGCTGTACTTACTGCAAAAGGGTGTGATGTCCTTTTTTGCTGCTGTGACGCTGTTGATGCCGAAAATGTAAGCGGTTTTGGCTGCATAATCAGCCATGACGGAGAAATTAATGCATTTTTGCATGACGGAAAGCTTTATGAAATTAGCGCGGAGGGTGAAAAATGTCTTTTTTAGCATTTTGGCGCAGTTTTGTTGTGCTTTTCCTTTTTGCCTTTTTCGGGGGTGGCGCTCTGATTATTAGTTTTGTTATTTTTCCTTTCGGTGCGGTTTTTGTTAAAAAAGAACGCCGCAAACGTTTTTACAGCGGGGTAATTCACAAAACATGGAAATTTTTCACGTATTTAATGCAAAAATCCAGAATAATAAAGCTCGTGCTCACAAACGGGGAAAAATTAGAAAATATCAGTGGAAAAATCATCGTTGCGAACCACCCGAGTTTTATTGATATTGTCCTTTTAATAGGACTTTTACCCGACACTGTTTGTATTGCTAAAAAAGAGCTGAAAAAGAACATTTTTATGGGCAATATCGTAAAATCCCTTTATCTTATTAATGATGAGGACAATGAAAGGCTTTTGCGCGAGGCTGCAGGGGTTCTGACTGAGGGTTTTAATATAATTATTTTTCCGTCGGGTACACGAACTGTTGAGGGCGAAGAATTAAAGCTCCACAAAGGCGCGGCAATGATGGCTTTGCACACAGGAGCGGAAATTTTGCCTGTTTATATACATTGTGATGCGAAATTTCTTGCTAAAAACCAGAAAATTTATGAGGCGGGCGAAAAACCCGTTACTTACACAATTACACTGAACGAAACCATAAAAACCGGTGATTTTGCGCGCTCCGGAGGAAATCTGACAAAAATTCAGCTGCGAAACCGCTTAAATCTTGCAATCAAGGAACAAATATCACGCAGCGTTTAAAGTTCGCGAAATTGACTTTGGGTTATTCTTGGGCAATAATTGTACTATTGGATGTATATTATGTTGGAAGAAGAATTAAAAAAACTTATCATTGAGGTGTTGGAACTTGAGGAAATAACGCCCGATGACATAAAAACCGACGAAGCGCTGTTTATTGACGGGCTCGGGCTTGATTCTATTGACGCTCTGGAGCTTGGAATGGCGCTGAAGAAAAAATACAACCTCAAAATGGGCACCGATAAAGAAGAAAACAAAAAACATTTTTATTCCGTAAAAACGTTAGCGAAGTTTATCAAGAGCCAGTCAAATTGAAAGAGTGAAAATGGACGCTAAATTCAGCAGAGAAGACATTTTAAACGAACTAACAAATATTCTCGTCAATGATTTTGAAATTGACGGCGAAAAAATCACTCCTGATGCAAACCTTTTTGAGGATTTGGAATTTGACAGTATTGACGCGGTTGATTTGGCAGTGAGATTGCAAGATTTTACAAAACAGAAAATCTCCCCTGAAAATTTTAAACAAATAAGAACAATAAACGATGTTGTGGACGCAGTCGAAACTCTTCTGGGCTAAAAATTATGATTAACAGGCTCATGGATGTTGTAAAAAAATTTGGCTTTATTTTTTCAACATTTTTTACAATAGCTGTTATTGTGATTTTTCATTTTACCCGTTTCGGCGGGCTGAAACTTTATCCTGTTATAGTAAACAGTGCTATTTTCTGGCTGTTTTTCTCCTCTCTTTTTCAAAAGGAAACGATTATACAAAAATTTGCAAAACTCACCGAGGGCGAGCTAAGAGAGCCTGTGAAAATTTATACGCGGCGCCTGACCTATATCTGGTGCGTGTTTCTTTTTGTTCAGCTTGTGATTTCAGTGATTACCTGTTTTTTGCCGGATAAAATCTGGATGATTTATAACGGATTTCTCTCCTATATTTTTCTGGGGGCTTTTTTTGCGATAGAATATCTTGTCAGGATAGTTTTTAAAAGAAAAAATTGTTTGTAAATGAATATTTTTGAAGCTTTTAAAAATAAAGAATGTGAAAATATGCCTGCTTTAGCTGACGCAAAGCGGATTTATACAATAAAAGATTTGAAAACCATAATCGCACCTTTGGCGGTTGAACTTTTGAAAAATCCCGTAAAAAATGTGCTGATTCTCTCTGAAAATAATTTCGATTTTGTGATAAATTTCCTTTCTGCGGTTTTTGCGAAAAAAGAGATTTTTCTGTTGTCAGATTTGAAGAAAGCTTCGTTGCTGGATTTTGAATATGTTATTCTGAAAAAGGTTTGCGGGTCGAAAAACGCTGATTGTACGAATTTTGAGTTTTTTATTCCTGATTTTCAAAATACTTTTGCTACTGTTTTTACCTCAGGCTCCACAGGAAAGCCGAAACGGGTGAAAAAGAGTTTTGAAAATATTTTTATTGAAGCACAAGAGATTATTTATGCCGCTGAATCTGTTTTAAACAGAGAATTGACGCCGGTTCTTACCTCCTCAACGCCTTATCACATGTTCGGACTTACATGCTGGATGTTTTTGCCATTTTTTGATTTAGAACGCTTTCTTCTCAATGCGCGAGAGGTAGTTTATCCCGATAGGGCAGAGTTTGGCGGTGCAATTTTTATTTCTACGCCGTCTTTTCTGGAAAAATTTAAGAAATATGATGTCGTCCTTGACGAAACTCCGATTCTTGTTATGACAGCCGGCGACAGGCTAAAGGACGAAACTTACGATTATTTTGAAAAATACAATGTGCCAGTTCTCGACATCTACGGCAGCACCGAAACCGGCGTAATTGCTTACAAAACAGAGAAAAATGAACAAATTTTGTGCTGCTTTAAAAGCGTGGAAATAGATTCTGACGCGGATTCACAAATCGTCATCAAATCGCCCTATTTTCTGGAAAAAAGAGCGGTTTTGTGTGACATTATAGAAAGAATCGATTCCAAACATTTTCGTTTGAAAAATCGAAGCGACAGAATTGTAAAAATTCAGGAAAAAAGGGTGAGCGCAATAGAAATTGAAACTTTTGTCAAGAATCTGGAGATGATTGAGGATGCCTATTGCTTCAAATACGGCGAAAAACTCGCCTGTGCCGCGGTTTTAGACGATTCAGGGAAATCCTTTTACCTTGATAAAGAAAACGGTGGGCCGCAGAAGCTTATAAAAAAATTAAAGCTCGGCCTGAAAGACAAATCGGAAATAATCCCGCAAAAATGGCGATTTTTGCACGAAATTCCCAAAACAAAAACCGGAAAAATTGACAAATTAAGAATTGAGGGGGTTTTCAGTACAAATATTTCTTTGCCTCTGGTGCTGAAATTTGAAAAAAGTGCTGATTATGCTCGTTATGAGCTTATTTTTGCTAAAAATTGCAACTTTTTTGACGGGCATTTTAAAGATTTCCCTATTTTGCCCGGGGTTGTGCAGCTTTATTTTGCGCATTTGTTTGCTCAGGAGGCTTTTGAGAAGGAAGTTTTAGAAAATCCTGTTAAAAAGATAAAATTTTCGCACCTGATAAAACCTGCAGAACAGCTGGCGCTCGAGTTTAAATTTGACGGGAAAAATATTGCTTTTGCTTACAAAAACGGCGAAATGACCTGCTCCAGCGGTGTTTTTTCAACAAAAGAATAACAGAAAAAGGAAAATATGAAAAAGATAGAAACCTCCTGCGAAATTGACGTTGAATTTTATGATTTGGATCCGATGAACGTGGTCTGGCACGGGAATTACATAAAATATCTGGAAAAAGCCCGCTGCGATATGCTCGAAAAGCTGGGCTATACCTATGAAGATATGAAAAAGGACGGCTGCGCTTATCCTGTGGCAAAAATGGAGTTAAAATTCGTAAAACCGGCGGAATTTAAGCAAAAGCTTGTCGTAAAATCCCAAATAGAGAGTATTGAACCGTCTTTGGAGATAAAATATAAAATTATTGACAAAAATACGGGTGAAACGGTTTTCAAGGCAAAAAGCATGCAAATTCGGGTGAATATCAACACAAGAGAATCGCTCTATACCGCTCCGCAGAAGTTTTTAGAGAAAATTGAGGAGTTTTGTGCATGAAAAAAATGCTTATTTTGTTTTTTATATTTTTAGGAACCTGCGCGGTTTATGCAGAGGGGATTTTCAGCCACAAAACAACCGCTCAAAAAGTTGTGTCGGTTATGCCGGAGTTTGAGAGCAAATCCTGCAAATTTTCTCAAAGCAAAATCATGACTTCCTCCTCTGCCGCGCTCAAATCGAGCGGAAATTTCAAATTTATAAAAAATCAGGGAGTAATTTTTGAAACCACCTATCCGATTCATTCCGAAAGCTCCTACACCGCCTCGCAAAACAAAAAAATCAACAACATAGTTAAGTCTGTTGTGAACAAAAATTACTCTTATCTGGAGAAAAATTTCGATATTTATTATATGAGCACAGGAGCGGGTAAGTGGATGCTTGCGTTAAGACCTTTGCAAAATTCACCCGCCAAAGAGGGGATGAAAAGCATACAAATCACAGGCGAAACAAAATCCAAACAGGGAATTATAACAAAAATGCTTATAGAAACCCCGAATGCCTCCACAACAATAAATTTTACTGATTGCAGGTAAATTTATGAAAAAAGAAACTGTTTTGAAAATATTTCGTGTTTTGTTTTGTGCAGTCTTTGCTTTGATTGCATTTTTTGTGCTGTTTCACCCTAAAAAAACGCAAACCAACATTCTTAACGCCATACTTTCGGACAGCGCGGAGGATGGGTTGTTGATAGATTTGAGCCTTAAGCATTCAGGGCGTTTTCATGTGATTTTTGAGGCCGTGGATTTTGATTTGCCTGATATTGTGCAAAAAGAGTTTTCTGCTCAGCTTGATAAAAACGATTTTAAGCCGGAATTTGCTCAAAGCGGGCAATTCTTTGAACTTTTAAAGATTTATAAACATTACAGCCCTAATTTTCTATCAAAACATACTGCAAATGAGCTGAAAAACGGGAATTTTGAAAAGGTAAAACAAGAAAGCTATGAACGGCTCTACAATCCGCTCGGGATAAGCCTTTTGTCTGTGGAAGACGACCCTTTTTTGCTGTTTGCGGATTATTTAAATACTCTTGGTTCTGCTGAAAATCAGGGTGTTGTGGAGCTGGACGGAAAATATTATGAGGTTTTAACGCTCAATTTGCGGGAAAATATCGCGCTTTCCCCCTCGCTTTTGAATGACCGGATGAAAAAGATTGTCGAAACAAAGGACAGGCTGGAAAAAGAGCATGACGGCGTGAAAATCTATCTTTCGGGCGCTCCGGTGCATACCTATTTTGCCAGCTCAAAATCAATGAAAGAAATAAATATAATCTGTATTCTTTCTTCGCTTTTTATTGTTTTAATCTGTAAATTTTATTTTAAATCTTTTAAAATTCTGCTTCCGATTGCCCTGAGTCTGTTTTTGGGGATGTTGTGCGGTTATATTTTGACTTCTTTGTTTTTTGATTCAATTCATATTTTGACTTTTGTGTTTTCAACGACATTAATAGGGATTTGCGTTGATTATTCGCTGCATTTTTTTGCGCATGAGAACAATATCAGGTCGGTTTTCAAAAGTCTTACGATGAGCATGCTGACAACTGTCTGCGCATTTTTGATTCTGCTGTTTTCAAATATCGAACTCCTTCGCCAAATTGCTGTGTTTACTTCGGGTGGGCTTGTTTTTGTGTATTTCTTTGTTGTGCTTTTTTATCCGGTTATTTGTAGAAATATAACCCCCGCTCCTGGCGGATTTGATTTTCCGTGCCTGCTCCGGGGTAAAAAAATCCGTTTTGCTGCCGTTTTCTTGCTCATTTTCATAAGCGCTGCGGGATTTTTACGTCTCAAATTCAATGACGACATAAAAGATATGTACAAACCGCCAAAATATCTTGTAAACGCTGAAAAACTATACTCTGAATTGAACGGAGAGGTAATGAATGGCGCGTTTTATCTCGTAAACGGCTCAGATATGCAAAACCTGCTCGAAAAGGAAGAAAAAATAACCGCCGCATTAAATCAAGAGGATTTTATTGCCCTGAGCCGTTTCCTGCCATCGAAAAAACAGCAGGCGCAGAACAGAGCGTATATTCACGAGCTCTATGCAAGGGAATTAAACGATTATGCGCCCTTTTTAACGCAAGCGCAGAAAAATAAGCTCCTGGAACGTAACTCCGACACCGGTTTTTTGACTCCGGAAGCATTCAAATTCCCTGTTTTCAACGATTTTTTAACCGGCGAAAACAGCTCGCTTGTTATTTTGAAAAAACAGCCGTCTGCTAATGAGATGAAAAGGGTTCTGGCGGAGAATTCTGGAGTGAAATTCATTAATCTTAAAAATGACATTTCTGCAAAAGTCGAAAAATGCCGAAAATCCTGCATAAAACTGATTTTACCGGCGTTAATGCTTTTATTTGCCGGGCTTTCATTGATTTATAACCCGAAAAATGCACTAAAAATCCTGCTTCCGTCAGTTTGCGGCGGTTTTATTACAATCGGGATTTTGAGCCTGTTTAACCAGCCCGTTAACCTTTTTCACGTGCTTGCACTGTTTTTGATTGCGGGATTTAGCCTGGATTATTCGATTTTTCGGTTCAATTCCTTTAAAAATCCTGCGCTTTCCGGTGTGAAATCCGCAAATGCGGTACTGATTTCCTGTGCGACAAGCGTTTTTTCCTTTTTGCTGCTTGCTTTTACTAGCTTTAAGCTGATTAGTTCGCTCGGGTTTGTGCTTTCTATAGGGCTGATAAGCTCTTATGTTTTGAGTTTGCTTTTAATAAATAACGAATCAAAAGAGCCGAAAAACTTTTGATGATATAATTTTTAATATGGAAAAGAAAATCGATTACGCAAGAAAAAACAAAAAACGCAGTTCAGCTGTGGATGCGCTCACGGAAGCCCAGAAAATCGCGTTTGCGCCCTTTACGTTTCAGGTGGTGGCCGCGCTTTTGGAATTCAATCTCCTGAACTCACTCAATCAGGCGCCAAAATCAAAAAAAGAACTTGAAAAAGACTGCAATATTTCGCGCTATGCTCTGGACACGCTTTTTGATGCAGCGTTGTGTATCGGATTGGTAGAAAAAGATGCAAACGGCGTTTATTCTAACACAAAGCTTGCGGATGCGTTTTTGTTCGACGAAATGACAAGGGTGAATTTCAATTTTATGAAAGATGTCTGCTATACAGGCGCTGCGGAGCTTGTTGATTCGTTTAAGGAGGGGTGTCCGAAAGGGCTTCAAAAACATTATTTTGAATCAAAGACAATTTATCCGGTTATTACAAAACTTTCTGAGAAAATGAAAAAAAGCTGGTACGAATTTGACCATCATTATTCGGATGACTGCTTTGAGGAGGTTCTCGGAATAATCTTTCAGAAATCGCCCCGCCTGATTTGCGATATTGGCGGAAATACCGGAAAATTTGAAAATGCTTGCTTAAAATTCAATTCCGAATGCGAAATCATGATGATAGATTTGCCGGAAAATATTGAGGCAGCAAAAAAGAATTTTAATACCGGAAGATGTCATTTTCTCGGGCATGATATCCTTTCTGCCGGCCTAATTCCCTTTTCCGGCGCGGTTCCTGATGCGGTTTTTATGAGCCAGTTTCTGGATTGCTTTTCAAGAGAACAAATTTTGTTCATTTTGAACAAAGTTGCCGCCGATATAAATGAAAATACAAGGGTTTACATTCTGGAGCCGTTTATTGATAATCAGCGCTTTGAGGGTGCGGCTTTTGCGCTTTCGCATATTTCTTTGTATTTCACCTGTATGGCAAACGGCAACAGCAAAATGTATAACGAAGCTGATATGAGAGAAATTATCGGAAAATCAGGCTTAAAAATCAAAGCCGCATACCATAACATAGGAAAATATGCCTACACGCTTTTGGAGTGCGTGAAAAAATGAAATGGTATCAGCTTAAAGAACAGGCTGCCGGCGAAAAACGGCTTATGCTGATGTGGTTTATGTACAGACTCTTTGGCAAAAAAATTGTTCAATTTGTGGCTGCTTTTGTTGCGCTTTTTGCGTTTTGTTTTTCAAAAGAGATAAAATTTTTCACTTACAAAAATTTAAAGGTGATTTATGAATACACCGGAAATAATAATGCAAAACCCACGCTATTCAACAGATACAGGCTTGTTTTGAACTATGCTTTTTCGCTCGTTGACCGGATGGAGGTTTTTTCAAATAATTTTAATTCTGAAAAGCTTTATTTTGAAGACAAAACCGGAGAACAAGAATTGATTAGCCTCTTAAAAAGCGGCTGCGGGGTGTTTTTTATTTCTTCGCATGCTGGAAATATTGAAGTTTTAAGGAGTTTTATAAACAGCGGATATTTTGGCGCAAACCCGCATGTTAATATATTTTTGAGCGAGAGCCAGTGCCGGATTTTTAACGATTTTTTGAAAAAAATCCAGCAGAAAACTTCTGTTTCTACCTATCCTGTTGAACAAATCAATGCTGGTACGGCTATTGAGCTGAAAGACAGGATAGATAACGGAGAAATAGTTTTTATTGCCGGTGACAGGGTTTCTGCGGGCTCATCAAATGTTACTTTCAAGACAAAATTCTTTGGAAAAGGCACGGAATTCCCGGCAGGAACTTTCAAGCTTGCCCAGCTTATGGAGGTGCCTGTTTATTTTATTGCAGCGTTGAAGGCTCCGGATGATGCTTACAAAATCGTTTTAAAGCGGTTTGCGAGGGCTGAGGAGTGCTCAAAGTCTCAAAATTTGGCGAAAATGCAGCAGGAATATGCTGAATTCCTTGAAAAAACAGCTACTGAAGTTCCGCTTCAGTTTTATCATTTTTATGATATGTTCAATGAAGCCTGTTAGGAACTACTTGAAATTTTAGATTTTATGATAAAATTAAATAGTACCGCTCAGGTAATAACAATTTTATAGAGTCGGAATGTAGCAAGGACTCAGTTTGTAACGATTGAGTATCGTTCAAATGGAGGTAGGCTAATCAGAAAGGAACTTTCTGTGAGCCGTATGAAAATTAAAAGCTACAGGCATGTGAAAATTGAATAAAAAGTCGGAATGTAGCGCAGCTTGGTAGCGCACCGTGTTCGGGTCGCGGGGGTCGCAGGTTCAAATCCTGTCATTCCGATTTTTTTGATTAAGGGGTATATGAAAAGAGCAATAATTTTAGTAATTGATTCAATGGGCGCGGGGGCGATGGCTGATTGCGCGCAATATAATGATGTGCCGGAATGCAATACTTTGAAAAATGTTGCTGATGCATGCGGCGGGTTGAAGATTCCGACAATGCAGGCGATGGGGCTGGCTAATGTTTGTGAGGTAAAAGGCGCCGAACCGGTTAAAGCGCCCTGCGCTAAATACGGAATTATGCAAGAGGTCTCAAAAGGCAAGGATACAACCACCGGTCACTGGGAAATGGCAGGACTTGTGCTGGATGTGCCGTTTCGGGTTTATCCGGAGGGATTTCCGAAAGAAATTATTGACGAATTTGTGCAAAAAACGGGCTGCAAAGGAATCCTCGGAAATTATCCGGCTTCCGGAACAAAAATTATTGAGGATTTGAACGAAGAACACCATAAAACAGGATTCCCAATCGTTTATACAAGCGCTGACAGCGTTTTTCAAATTGCTGTGGATGTTGAGGTTGTGCCTCTGGAAAAACTTTATGAATATTGTAAAATTGCCCGTGAAATTCTGCGCGGTGAGCACAATGTTTCAAGAGTTATCGCCCGTCCGTATCATATCGTTGACGGCAAACCGCAGAGAATCTCAAAAGACCGTCGGGATTATTCCGTTGTTCCGCCCAAACCGACCGTTTTGAACGAAATCCTTGAAAAAGGCGGTCGCGTGTTCGGAATCGGCAAAATTGAGGATATTTTTGTAAAATACGGAGTTTCTCACGCGATTCATACCGGCTCAAACACTGAAGGGTTAAAGCTAACCCTTGCTGCGGTTAAAAATGAGCTGGAAATGAACTCTTTGCAGATTTCCGAAGCCGGAAATAACCCCAAATTTGAACTGATTTTTACAAATCTCGTTGATACGGATATGCTTTACGGTCATAGAAATGATTTCAAAGGCTACGGGGCGGCAATTGAGGAAATCGATGCGTTTTTGCCGCAGATTATGTATTCAATGACCGAAGACGACATTCTCATCGTTACTGCTGACCACGGGTGCGACCCGACAGTTGCAGGAACCGACCATACCAGAGAACAGGTGCCCGTTCTCGTTTACGGCAAGGCGCTGGAGCCTGAAAATCTCGGTGTTAAGCCTTCATTTACATTTGTTGCGGATACAGTCAGGGATTGGCTCTTAAATTAAACTGTTTACGACAATTGTAAAAAGTGGTACAATGTATATATTATGAGTTACATCCGGTGGTATGATAAAGATCCTGATTTGAGCCATTTAATGCATTTTATTGAGGGCTTGAACGATGAAGTTCGCAATGAAATTGCCCAGGATTTGATTCAAATTATGACGTCTGAGCTTGCTATCAATGCCGACGGTCAAATTTCTGATATTTCATCGAGCGGAGTTACTGAATACAAGCGATGGTATGACAGAAACATTACTTTGCATTCCGCGGTTGAAATGATAAAAAATCTGGATACGGAAGAGCGCAGAGAAATTATTGAGCGTATAATGGAATCAATTGTTCAGATTTTAACGGAATTGAATTATGAAACACAGCAATAATGTCCTTGTTACAGGTTCTTCAAGAGGAATTGGCGCTTCAATTGCCAAAATTCTTGCGCAAAGCGGTTTTAATATTATTTTGCACGGGCGCGATGAGGCGAAATTAAAGGAAGTTATGAAAAATACCGGTGCTGCCGGATATTTTTCTGTTGATTTGTGCGTTGAAAATGCCTGCGAAACGCTTATTAAAATGGTGAGTGAAAAATTCGGGCCGGTTGATGTGCTTGTGAACAACGCAGGGGCGTATGTTTGGGCGCCTGTTGAAAAAACATCGGATAATGATTTGGATTTGCTTATGAAACTCAATATTGAAGCCCCATTCCGGCTCATCAGGGCGGTTGTGCCCGAAATGAAAGCAAAAAATTACGGGCGCATTGTGAATATTGGTTCTATTAGCGGCGCAGTGGGCGAAGCGAACGCTTCTTTGTATTCTTTGACAAAATCTGCGTTTTCCGGCATGACAAAGGCGCTTGCGCTGGAGCTTGCGTGTGATGGCATAACGATAAATACCATCAATCCCGGCTGGGTTGACACAGAGCTTTCTGAATTTGCCTGCAATGCTGATAACGGCGGGTTTTCAAAGGAAGAAAACCTTGAAGTGATACCCCAGCGCAGGTTTATCCATCCCGATGAGGTCGGGGAGCTTGTTAAGTACCTAGTTTCAGACGGAGCAAAGGGGCTTACCGGTCAGTGCATAAATCTTTGTGCGGGTTTGAGCGTCGGGTGATGTTCAGGGCGTGACAAAACAGAAAATTTGTATATTCTTGCTCCAAATTATTGGTTATTGTATGATAATAACAAATATGCGAAAAAGGAGAGAGTTGTGTCTATTGTTTTAGACCAAAAACAGTGTTTAATCGCCGGTGATGGCGAGCTTCCGGTTCAGATGGCTGAATATGCTCAGAAGAACGGATTTGATGTTGTTGCTATATCACTTTCGGGCGATAACAGAAATAAATTGAAAAAATATTGCTCAAAGGTCTATAATTACGGGCCCGGAGAAATTTTGAAAATAAAACAAACCCTTGTCGATGAGGGGATAAAACAGGTTACTTTCATAGGAAAAGTCCATAAAGGCTTGATTTTGCGCTGTCCTAAGTTCGACAAAGAAGCGCTCCGCCTTATAAAAGAAGCCCAGCGCCTCAATGACGATGCTGTTATGCTGATTGTTGTTGAACAGCTGGAACAGATGGGGATTACCGTATTAGACCAGACTATTTTTATAAAACATCTCATCGCCCCTCCCGGAGTCCTCGGAAAACATGAACCGGATGAAGAACAGATGATTGATGTTGAATACGGTTACTGGCTTGCCAAAGAAATGGGTAAACTGGATGTCGGGCAGTCTGTTGTAATAAAAAACAAGATGATTATGGCTGTTGAGGCTATTGAGGGCACTGATAAATGTATCGAGCGCGGCTGCAAGCTTGGCGGAAAGGGCGTTGTTGTCGTAAAAGTAAGCAAACCCACGCAGGATAAGCGTTTTGATATTCCGGCTATCGGGCTTAATACCCTTAAAATGATGAAACGCAACGGCGCAAGAATCCTTGCTGTCGAGGCAAACGAAACAATCATCGTAAATCAGAAAGAACTGGTTGATTTTGCTAACAAAAACAACATAATTGTGATGGCAATATGAAAAAACTCTTTATCGTAACAGGAGAACTCTCCGGTGATACGCATGCGGCTGCTGTGGTTGAGCAAATTCGGGCACAGGGCGGTGATGTTGAGATAGAAGCAATCGGCGGAGCAAATTTGCGCGAGCTCGGGGTGAAACTTTTTGTTGACCATTCGAAAATGTCAGCAATGGGGTTGAATTTTAAGATTCTTTTTGACCATATTAGGCTGGGCAAGCGGCTTGTAGATTATTTGAAAAATGAGTACAAACCGGATCTGGTTTTATTGATTGACTATGGTGGGTTTAATCTTAATCTTTCAAAATTTTTAAAAAAAGAGGGGATAAAAACTTTTTATTACATTCCTCCGCAGATTTGGGCTTCTCGAAAATGGAGAATTAAAACAGTAAAGAAAAATATTAGCAAAGTTTTGACGATTTTCCCGTTTGAAAAAGCAATGTATGAAAAAGAGGGAATTGACGCTGAATTTGTCGGACATCCGCTTGTTGCGCAGCTTCCTCAGCCGGCAAACCGTGATGATTTCTTTGAAAAATACGGGTTGGATAAAAATAAAAAGCTTGTTTCTATTTTTCCGGGAAGCAGGACTTTTGAGCTGCAAAATTTGATGGATATTTTTCTTGAGGCGGCAAAAATTCTCAAAGAAAAAGAAAACAATGTTCAATTCGTAATTTCGCAGGCTCCCAGCATAAAAGATGAAACTTTTGAGAAATATTTTAAAAATTCTGATATTCTGGTGATAAAAAACGATAACCACGCGCTTTTGAGCGTTTCTGATGCGCTGATTCTGGCTTCCGGCACAGTTGCGCTGGAGGCGGCACTGTATCAGACGCCGATGATTATAAGTTATCGCGGGCCATGGTTTTACTATTTTGTTTATAGGCTCGTGCGCTGCATAAACAGGGTTTGTTTGCCTAATATTATTCTGGACAAAGATGTTGTTCCTGAAATTCTGCAAGGTGACTGCAAGGCGGAGATTATTGCAGAAAATATCCACAAACTTTTGACCAATGAAGATGAAAGAGCCGCGATGATAGAGAATCTGGGGCATGTAAAATCAATGCTCTCAAAGCATCAGGCTGCAAAAGAGGCCGCAAACGTAATTATTTCTGCGCTTAAATAATCTACCCGGTTGGGTATATAGTAAGTATGTGTCTTTTATTATATAATCCGGTGATAAATCAGGGTTATTAAAATAAGAGAGAGTTTTCTATGCTTTTTGACACAATTGTAAGCGGTTTGCAATCGGTCTTTACCCATAAGTGGATTGAAAACAGCGCTGATATTTTTATGATACTTTTTGCTGTAAATTTGGTTTTGTTTGGCGGTACTAGCTATATTATCAAGAAAAATACTCCTTATGCGAAAGCCTGGAGTATATTTTTTATGTTTTTGGGGCTGCAAAGCGTTTTGATGGGGTGTGTTTTTTATTATTATTACTATTCAACGCAGTCAGGTTTTCTTAATAATTTGATTTATCTGCTTTCTGTCGGCTCTCTTTATGTTTTTTGGATGTCAGTGAAGACGGCAGTTTCTTTACATCACAAAAAGACGGTTAATTATCTTTTGTATTTGCCGGTATTGTTCTTACTGATGGCCGGAGTGTTCAATGAAACTACTACTCTGGTTTTTAGAAATGTATTCGCACTTTATTGCTATATTGAATTTTATAAATTAATGAAAATTTTAAGTAAAAGAGCTGCAATAATAAATAAGGAATATATTTGTCTTGCAATATGGCTGTTTTTTGATTTGTCTCTGGTTTATGTGTTTGTTTTTTATCCGGAGTTTTGTGTTTTGAAAAATGGAATGCCAGATTTTGTAATGACATTTGTTTATTCAAAGTCTATTTTGCTTGCACTGGTTACATTTTCGATGTTTTCATATTATTGGCTTGGTTTTGTAAATGGAAAACTTATTTACGAAAGTAATTCTAAGGAGAATACGGCTTTTGATTATTTTATTATATTGGCATTGTTCTTGACACAGTTTTTGGGAATTTTCTTTATTAACTATGTTTCTATTCAGGGAAATAAGGAAATGCATGAGAATCTCCTTTCACAGGCCAGAATCATTAGGGTTCGCCTGGAAAGATATGACTGGTCTGAATTCAGCGGAACTCTAAAAGATGTCAAAAATCCTACATATTTTGAGATTAGTGACTACATGAAAAAAGTTAATAAACTTGCTCCACAATTCATTGACCCTTCAATAGTAATAAAAAGAGATGGCTTTCTTATTCAGGAAATGGATGATATTTCAGGTCACAATACCGGCGTGATAAAACTGGGGAAGAAACTTCGACACGTTGATTCTGTTTTTAAAACTCAAAAAGAACTTATTTCGTGGGATTATTTTTATTCTTATCAGGCAGGGTATTCTCTTTTGCTGCCTGTAATGGATGAGAAAAACGCTAAAGTTCAGGCTGTATTGTGCATGAAGTTGAACAATGAGTTGTGGTCAAAGAAAACTATATTGAGACGTATTTTGGCTTCCAGCATTGTTGTTTTGATTTGTTTTTTGTTGTCTTTTTACCTTGTTGTAAGGCAAAAATTCAAAGAGAACGAAATTCAGGCAAGACTTAATGAAAAAAGGCTGAAAGAAGCACAGCATATTGCCGGAATCGGCGGTTTTGAATATGATTTGCTCAATGATAAATTGATTTGTTCGGATGAAATCTACCATATTCATGAAACAGAATCTATTTCTAATAATATTGAAAAATATTTTCACGGAATGCTAAAAAAGTCCTATTCAGAGGAAATAACGGACTCTTTTTCTATGAGAATTAATGATTGTATCTCACAAATGCGTGAACAGGAATTCGACTATAAAATCGTTACCCCGAAAGGGCACATCAAGGATATAAATTTAAAAATTATTCCAAAACACAATCTGCAGGGGCAAATAATCAGCCTGATAGGAACTGTACAGGATGTAACTGTCCAGAAAAAAGCGCAAAAAGCTCTGATTGATGCAAAAAATGCTGCTGAGGAAGCTAATAGTACAAAAAGTATCTTCCTTGCAAACATGTCACATGAAATAAGAACTCCGATGAACGCAATACTGGGCTACTCCCAGCTTATGATGGATAATGATGAACTTGATGGAGGCACACGGGAAAAATCGTATATAATTTATAACAGCGGAAGACATCTTCTCGGTGTTATTAACGGCATTCTTGAAATGTCAAAAATTGAAGCCGGCCATATCAAGGTCAGCACTGCACCGATGGACATGAGTTCTTTTGTTTGTGACGTAAAATATATCTTTTTGAACAAACTCATGGAAAAATCTATTGAATTTGAGATAAATACAAATAATCTTCCTGATATTATTTTTTCTGATGAGGACAAACTTCGTCAGATTGCAATAAATTTAATCAGCAATGCAACAAAGTTTACAAAAAAGGGAAAAATAGTCTGGGATTTGGATTTTGATACAGAAAACAGCCTGCTGAATATGTTTATTCAAGATACCGGATGCGGTATTGCACATGAAGATCTGGCTAATATTTTTCAGCCTTTTGAGCAAAGCGATGCGGGTAAAAAGTACGGTGGAACCGGTCTGGGGCTCTCAATCACTAAAAATCTCGTTGAACTTTTAAATGGAGAAATAAAAGTTGAGAGTTATGTAAATGTAGGAACAAAGTTTTCGGTAAAAATCCCTGTTAAAAGGTTTCGCAACCATGAAAAAGCTGATTCCAGTGCCCGTACAAAAATTGTTGGCTTAACGAAAAATTCAAGACATTCAAAAATTCTCGTTGTTGATGATTCAAAAGAAAACAGGGATGTGCTTGTGGAAATTCTTTCCGGAGCGGGTTTTGAGGTTGCACAGGCAAATGACGGTATTGAGGCGCTGGACTTGTTGAATATTTTTAACCCCGAATTGATTTTTATGGATGTGCGAATGCCGAACATGGACGGGCTGACTGCTTCAAAAATCATAAAATCTACCGAAGAATACAAACATATTCCGATAATTGCAGTTACTGCGGGTGCGTTCTCCAGCGATACCGAACAGATTATCGAAGCAGGGCTGGATTCTTATATTATCAAGCCTTTTGAGAATATCAATGTACTCGAAACTGTGCGAAAATATCTTTGTGTCGAATATGAGTATGAATAGTATTAAAAAAGCTCCGCAATCTGCGGAGCTTTAAAGTTTTAAGCTATCAGCTTATTCTTTTGTGTATTCTGCGTCAATAACATCATCGTCAGAGTTTGAGCTTTCCGAAGATGCACCTGCTGATTGGTCAGAATTACCCTGGGCAGCCTGTTCTTCCTGTTGAACCTGACTGTATGCTGCCTGCGAAATTCCAAACATAGTCTGCTGGAGGTCTTCTGACATTTTTTTGATGTCATCGGCAGATTTGTTAGTTTTCAACGCTTCTTCAAGGGCTTTTCTCTGGTCTTCAAGTTTTGTTTTGTCAGAATCAGAGATTTTACCCTCAAAATCTTTTACGATTCGTTCTGCTGATGAGATTAAGCTGTTTGCGTTATTTCTGATTTCAGCTTCTTCTTTGTGTTTTTTGTCTTCAGCAGCGTTTGCTTCTGCTTCTTTAACCATTCTGTCAATATCCTGCTCAGAAAGGTTTGAAGAGTTTGTAATCGTGATTTTTTGTTCTTTATTTGTTGCTTTGTCTTTCGCAGAAACGTTAACAATACCGTTTGCGTCAATGTCGAAAGTAACTTCGATTTGCGGCAAACCTCTCATTGCCGGCGGAATACCGTCAAGTCTGAACATGCCGAGAGATTTGTTGTCTTTTGCCATCGGTCTTTCGCCCTGAAGAACGTGAACATCAACGGCTGTCTGGTTGTTCTCTGCTGTTGAGAAAGTTTGTGATTTAGAAACAGGAATTGTCGTGTTTCTGGGAACAAGCGGGGTCATAACGCCGCCGAGAGTTTCAATACCGAGCGTCAACGGTGTAACGTCTAACAAAACGATATCTTTAACTTCACCTGCGAGAACACCTGCCTGAACAGCTGCACCAACCGCAACAACTTCATCAGGGTTAACTGACTGGTTGGGTTCTTTGCCTGTGTATTCTTTAACGAGCGCCTGAACTGCCGGAATTCTGGTTGAGCCGCCGACCAGAACGACCTCATCAATGTCACCTTTTGAAAGATTAGCATCTTTTAATGCCTGTTCAACAGGAGTTTTGCATCTTTCGAGCAAATCATGAGAAAGTTCTTCAAATTTAGCCCTTGTCAACTGAATATCAAGGTGTTTGGGGCCGTTTGCGTCAGCTGTGATGAACGGAAGGTTGATTGTTGTTTCCACAACCGATGAAAGTTCGCATTTTGCTTTTTCTGCGGCTTCTTTCAAGCGTTGCATAGCCTGTTTGTCGCCGCGAAGGTCAATACCTTCCTGCTTTTTGAACTCATCAGCGAGCCAATCAATGATTTTCTGGTCAAAATCGTCACCACCGAGGTGCGTATCACCGGAAGTTGAAAGAACTTCATGAACACCGTCGCCAATTTCAAGAACAGAAACATCAAAAGTACCGCCGCCAAGGTCGAAAACGAGCACTTTTTCAGGTTTATCTTTTTCAAGCCCGTAAGCAAGCGCTGCTGCGGTCGGTTCGTTTACGATACGCAGAACATCAAGCCCTGCAATCTTGCCGGCATCTTTTGTTGCCTGTCTTTGTGCGTCGTTGAAGTACGCAGGAACGGTGATTACGGCTGAAGTAACTTTTTCGCCCAGATATGCGGATGCGTCATCAGCGAGTTTTCTCAAAATCATCGCAGAGATTTCCTGCGGGGTGTAATCTTTTCCGTTTATGTTCTTTTTATAATCTGTACCCATTTCACGTTTGATTGAAATGATAGTTTTGTCAGGGTTTAAGATTGCCTGACGTTTTGCGAGTTGACCGACCAGTTTTTCACCGGTTTTAGAAAATCCGACGATTGACGGGGTGGTTCTGGAACCTTCCGCGTTCGCAATAACGGTCGGTTTTCCGCCTTCCATTACAGCTACTACCGAGTTCGTCGTACCAAGGTCAATACCAATTGTTTTTGCCATTTTTTTATTCTCCTTCGTAACTTACGTTCGTTTATTTTATTAACTAATTAATTTATATCACTGAATTTTTAAAATATTAAAAAAATAAACAAAAAATTAATATTTTAAGCATCAACACCTGACATCATTTGAATCAATGTGCTGATTGTTGTGTCCATTGAGACTAAATCGGAGGTTCTTTGCTGGAGAAAAGCATTAATCTGCGGCATCATTTGTATCGCGATATCGAGCTTGGGGTTTGAACCGGAAACGTACATACCTACGTCGATTAAGTCCTTGTTTTCCCTGTAAAGCGCCATTATACGGCGTAATTTTGCAGCTGCATCTCTGTGCTCTTGCGTTACTATTGAAGACATAAGCCTTGAAATGCTCCCGAGAACGTCAATTGCAGGATAATGGTTCATTTCTGCAATTTTTCTGTTGAGAAAAATGTGCCCGTCAACAATACCGCGCACAGTATCAACAATCGGGTCGTTTATGTCATCACCTTCCATCAAAACCGTGTATAAAGCGGTAATTGAACCACGGGGGCTGTTTCCGGTTCGTTCCAACACCTTTTGGAGCCATGAAAAAATCGACGGCGGATAACCTTTCATTGTGGGCGGCTCGCCGATTGACAAACCCACTTCGCGGCCTGCCATCGCGCACCTCGTGACAGTATCAGTCATAAGAAAGACCTTTTTCCCCTGGTCACGAAAGTATTCAGCTACTGCGGTTGCTGCCTGAAGGCACTTTTGTCGAATCAGAGGCGGCTGATCGCCGGTTGAGCAGACAAGCACCGATTTTTTCATACCCAGCTCGCCCAGAGCGTCTTCAACAAACTCTTTTACCTCACGACCGCGCTCTCCGATGAGCGCAACGACGTTTACGTCCGCATCCGAGTTTCGGGCAATCATACCGAGCATTGTACTTTTCCCGACACCGGAACCGGCAAAAAGCCCCATACGTTGTCCGCAACCGAGCGTCATTGCTGCGTCAATTGCGCGTACACCGGTTGAAAACATCTCTTTAATAATGGGCCTTTCAAAAGCTCCCGGCGGCGGGCCATCAATATTCACCCATTTTGCGCCTGCCGTATCCAGCGGCAGGCCATCAATCGGCTCGCCCAGCGGGCTTATCAACCGTCCGAGAAGAAATTCGCCTACCGGAATTTTTATCGGCTCATTTGTTGTTGTAACAAGGCTTCCCTGCCCGATTCCGGAGCCGTCATACAACAAAAGCAGCTGCGCAGCTTCACCTTTGAACGCAACTACCTCAGCAGCCTTTTGCTCACCCTCATAATTTTCAATAAAACACAAATCACCGATTTTCAGCCCGGGTAATTTGACTTCAACCGTCAAACCGAGCAGCTTTGATACCGAGCCTTTGTACTGGTAAAGAGGGGTTGTATTTATAATCTCTTTTGCGCGTTTTTTTATAAAATCTATTGATTTTTCGGTGCTCTGGTTCAGCATTTTTAACCCTCAAAATTAGGCATATATGCCTCTCCGATTGTGTCAACGGCTTCGACCTTGATATCTGTAATCAATTCAGAGTAAGAAATAACCACAATCGTCGGAATATGGCGCTCAAGCAGCTGATAAAGCGGCAATCTTATACGCGGTGAGCAAAGAATTACCGGCTGGCGCCCGACTGTCTGATGCGCTCTCATAAGCGTTGACGCTGTAGTTTCAATGAGCTCCTGAACTTGCATAGGATTCAAGAGGAACATCGTTCCGAGCTCGGTTCTCTGGCAGCTGTCATCAAGCAGCTTTTCCCATTCTGAAGAAAGGGTTAAGGCGTAAAGAACCTTGTCTTCGGTTACATTAGAAAGACAAATCTGCCGTCCGAGCGCGGCTCTGATGCGTTCTGAAAGGATATCCGGCTCTTTTGAGAACCTTGCATAGTCGCAAAGTCGCTCAAAAATGAAAATAATATCCTTGATTGACACCTTTTCCCTGATAAGGTTAACAAAAATCTTTCTCAGGTCGCTGGTAGAGATAATTGTTGGAATAAGATCGTTAACAAGCGTCGGATCCTGCGATTTTACGAGTTCCATGAGTTTGAGGACATCGGTTTTTGTCATAACCTCATCAACGTATTTTCTTACGCATTCTTGCAGATGCGTAACGATTACATCGACAGAATCTACTGCTGTCAGGTGGTCTTCAGGGTCAATTTGCTGCTGATCCAGCCAGTAAGCCTCAGCCTGATATGTCGGGTCTACGTTTTTAATTGCATCTGCGGGTACGGATTTGCCCGTGCTATCCCACTGGTCTGCGATTACCATGTATTTTCCGGGATAAACAAATCCTGTTGCAACAGTGTTTCCACGGATTGAAATAAGATATTCATTTGCGTCAAGCGCTGATGAATCCATAATTCTTATGTTAGGAATAATATATCCGAGCTCGTCTGTTACGCGCTGGCGCAGGGCTGCGATTTTTGCAAGCAATTGCCCCTCCTGCTCGGGGTCAGCAATGGGCAAAAGCCCAGAACCAACCTGCAAAGCCAGAACATCGACGCCCAGACGTTCGTACATTTTGTTCGGGTTAACAAGATCCTGCATATTCTGGCGTACGCTTTCCAGTTGGCCGAGCTGGGCTTGAACATCCTGATTAACAAGTACAGAAAATCCGGAAATCGCAAGAATTATCGTGAAAAACAGGAACGGAAGCCACGGCAAACCGGTAAAGGAACTTGTTAAAACGATTAACATAAGAAAACAGCACGCAAAGAACAAACTGTACGGCTTGCTCAGAACCTGTGCAGCCAAATCAAGACCCAAACTTGAGCTTGCCGCAGAAGAACGTGTCATTACGATACCTGCTGAGATTGACATCAACAAAGAGGGAACCTGTGAGGCAAGACCGTCGCCGATTGTCAAAACGGTATATTTTGAAACCGCATCAGCCGCCGGCATCCCGTTCATTAAAACCCCGATACATAAACCGCCGATGATGTTGATAATAACGATAATTATACCCGCAATCGTGTCACCTTTTACGAATTTCATCGCACCATCCATTGAACCAAAGAGCGCTGATTCTCTTTGTAGGTCTTCACGGCGTTTTACGGCTTCTTCCGGCGAAATCAACCCCGCGTTAAAGTCCGCGTCGATTGTCATCTGTTTGCCAGGCATTGCGTCCAGTGCAAACCTTGCAGAAACCT
This sequence comes from uncultured bacterium, assembly GCA_900547585.1. GTDB lineage: Bacteria > Cyanobacteriota > Vampirovibrionia > Gastranaerophilales > Gastranaerophilaceae > Spyradomonas. The sequence goes on from URHD01000025.1 coordinate 21,876, forward strand.
CCGCGATACGTTCCGCACCTTTTGTTATAACCATAAATTGCACGATTGTGATGATTATGAAGATTACGCCGCCGACAATCATGTTTCCGCCGGTAACGAACGTTCCGAATGCGTGAATAACCTCGCCCGCTTCGCCTTTTGCGAGGATAAGCCTTGTTGATGCAATACTCAAAACCAGCCTGAACATTGTTCCGATAAGAATAATGGACGGAAACGCTGCCAATTCAAGCGGCTTTTGGATATACAGAGAAATCATAAGCAGCACAATCCCGAGGGTTATGTTCAAGCTTATTGAAAAGTTGATAACCCAGTTCGGCATCTCAATCAGCAGTATCAAAATCAAAACGATTACGAATACTGCAAGAGTTATTTCACTTATGGGGTTGTTTTGTGCCTGTGGTGCTGCCATTTTTTAAATTTGCTTAAAAGCCTCCTTTAAAATATTAATCTGGGTGGTGATATTCGCATCAATCAGCCCGTTTGAGGTTTCTATTATCACGCCGCCCTCATCGACCGTTTTTTCGGCGGTTACATATATTTTTGCTTCGACTGCTCCTGTCGAAAGCAGCTCGGGAACGAGTTCTTTGACGTATTCGGCATCAACCGGCGCTACTTTTAGTATAATTTTGTTTTCGTCTTTAGCAATATTCTCCAGTGCGTCGTAAATTATATCTTCGAGGATGGTTTTGTCGGCGGCAACTTCGCGTTTTATGATTTTTTTTGCCACTTCCAGCGAAATATCAAGGATATCATTTGAAACTTTGTCATAAACATGCACCTTGTAGTCAAAAAATTCTGTTAACGCTTCAGCGAGCTCGTTAATTTCATGCTGCGCGCGTGCAAGACCTTCTTCGTAGCCTTCTTTTGTGGATTCTTCTTTAATGAGTATTGCTTCTTCCTGCGCACGGGAGATGAGGTTTCTGTCATCGACTCGCCTGTAGCCTCTGCGGCGGTCGCCCCTGCGCCTTTCCGAGCGCTGGGAAAAATCAATGTTCTGAAAATCAAATCCTTCAAAAATATCTTCGTTTTCTGCTTCCTGCTGTTTTTCTTCAATAATTGTTTTTTCCTGAACGATTCCGGCTGTTTCGGGTGGCTGCGCGGGCATAACAGATGCTGCCTCGATTTCTTTTTGAGGCACGGGTTTTGGGATATTTGCAAATCTTTTCTTTTTTATTATCATACGAGTTTTTCTTCCAGATACTTGCAAACAATTTCGCTCACACGCGGTGCGAGCTTTGTGTTTCGTCCCTCAATGGCTCCTGTTACATAATTTTTTACGTTATTCCTTTCCTGACTAACAAGCGCGGCAACGCGTGCAGGCGCCGAGCCGGAAACAACTGAGCGCAGTTTGTTAAAAACTTTGTCAGGATTGACTTTTTTGACGTCAGGCAGGGTTTCTTTAATTTCTTTAAGGCATTTTAGGGTTACATTTTGGTCGATTTTTTCCTCAAGCCCGTCCATTCTCGAATATTCTTGAATAATCATCGCATCATCCGGGCTCAATTTTGAAAGCACTGCATTTTGTTTGTTTTGCGGCAGCCGTTTTACGACCATTGCAAGCGTTGCCAGCTTAAGGATTTTGTTGTCGCTTACCTGTGCAACAGGATTGCCCTCGACATCGGTTCCCTGCTCTGCTGCTTGCTGTGCCATATCGTCGATATTTGAATGGCTTTCGGCTTCCTGGAGCTTTTCTTCGGAAATTGCGCCTTTTGCTTTGAGCTCCTCCAGTGCCTCAACGTAAGCCTTTTTCACGTGGTGTTCAACGAGCGATATCATGTCATTTTGCGGAATGTTTTTAATAATTGCCTGTTTTGCGATTTCAAAAACGGTAAATGCAATTTTTTGAAGAATTCCATCCCTGAATTGCGGCTCAATCCCGCTTTTTATCAGGTCAATTGACTTGTGGAACGCCCATTCGCCGATAAACTGGGTAACAATGCTTGCCTGATCAGCGTTGAAGTTGAGATTTGTATCATTATAAATCGCCTCTCCCGCCATGTAGCAGAAATTGTAAACAATATTCACAACATACTGGCGGTCTGCGTCGGAAAATTCGGCAGGAATAACCTGGCTTGCCTGATCTGCAAGGTTTTTTGAAAATTCCTTAAAATCAAATCCATCTATCGCCATCTATATTCCCTTTTTCCCCTTTATACTCTTTACTTAATTATTTTTAGGCTTTATGCTTTCTCAATCCAGCTTTTCACATGTTCTGCGACCGCGTCGTCATCAAAATCCTCCAAATCCGACGTTAATTCAGCGATTGTCGAATTAAGCTCGGGGATTCCGCCCTGATTTCTTTGTTCAAGGAGCCCCTGCGCCATCTGTGTCTGGCGTTCGATGAGTTCTGCTGCTTTTAAATTCACATCGCGGAGTTGTTTTTCCTGCTCGGCTGATTTTTCACGGAGCATTTCGATTTCGCTTTTTTGCTTGTCCTGAGCTGCTTTGATTCTGCCGGAAAGGTACTTCAATCCGCCTGCAAGCCCGATAAGCATAAGCGCAATTGCTATCCACCACGGGTTTCCGGTTGCATCAGGCTTCGGAAGTGCTTCCGGTTTGTCGCCAGCAAGGAACGGATCAAGCGAATCAGTGAATGCGATTTCAACGTTTTCCGCTTTTGCTTTTGGCGAGGCTGCTTTTGCGATTAAAACTTTCATTTCTTCAAGCGTTGTATTGGGCGGGATTGAGCTTTCTTCGAGCGTAACCGCAATCGAAATATCTTCAACAACGCCGGGTTTCAAAAACTCATTTGTCTGGATTTTTGCAACGCCGTACTGGGTTTCTCTTGCTGTTCTTGAATAGCTTCTGTTCTGGGATGAATCCGCGTTGTTTGCGGGCAGTCCGTTGGGCAGGTAAACACTGACCGCGCTAATTCCCTTGTTAGAATCCCTTGTCTGGTCGCCTAAACCTTCTGAAAAAGTTTGTTCTGTTACCGCAGTCTTTTTGTTAGGGTCAAAGTCGATTGTGCTCTTGTCCATGGGCGATTCGCGAAGATATGTGCTGACAGTTGCTACATAATTGCCTTTTCCGACGAGTTTGTCGAGCTGGGCTTTGACTTTTTGCTGCATATACTGGTCGTTTTCCTGAATTTTAGCAAGCAAATCATCATCTGCGCTCACAATGCTGTCATAAACATTGCCGTTTGTGTCTGTTATTGAGATATTTTCCGCAACAAGCCCGTTAACTGTGCCTAAAAGCAGGTTTTTAATGGCTTTAACTTTCATTGCATCGAGCTTTTCACCGCTGGGCATTACGACCTGAACGGTTGCGGTAATTGGCTTCTGGTCAGCTGCAAACATTGTCTGTTCCGGAATAGAAACAAGCACCGAAGCGTTTTCAATCGGCGGAATTTTTCTGATAAGGCGCGAAAGTTCGCCGTTTATCGCGCGTGAGAGCCTTATTCGTTTATCTTCTTTTGTGGAGGTAAAATCGCCTTTGTCAAAGACCTCAAGACCGACATTTTGATCCATCAATCCGCTTTTTACAATAGCCAGAAGCGCTCTGTCGCGTGTGGACATTGTATATTTTTCAAGATAAAGGGTCGATTTTGTACCGTCAACGCGGCGTTTGATTTCAATGCCCTCTCTGGCAAGCAGAGCTTGAATTTCGATGGCTTTTCCGAGGTTATCGGTTGTGAGCAGGTCGAGCGGCTCTTTTATGACTTTTTCTTTGACTGTTTTTGCCGCATTATCGCCTTTTGACGACAGAGTAATACCGAGAGTTACGACCAGCGCAAGAACTACGACCAATCCCCCGATTATGCCGTAAAGCAATGGCTTATTTTGTGTCAAGTCCTGTAAATTCATTCTTTGGTTTTTACCTGCCTCTTATTTACGATTATACTATTAATTACGGTATAAGTTAATATCACTTTCGGCGTTTGATAAAATTTCATCCGTTTGGATGAGCTCACACCGTTCACATGAACTCTTTTAATGTTAATTTTTAAAAAGTCATGGGTTTTTGCAGGTAAAAAATCCTTTTTATTGCAATTTTAATGCAGTGAATGTTTGAAAATCATTTTTAAATTCTTCTTTTGATAGTTTTATTTTTTTATTTGAAACAGGGTCAACCAAATAAACGAATTTTTCGTCTATTTTTGTTAGTGCAAATGAGTGTTCTGGCTTCAATCCCTGTTTTTTCTCCTTTTTAGAAAACTCGTTTTCCCCGGATTCTTCGGGTGTGCCGGCAGTGATTGCGTAATTTTTTGTTTCCAGCATTTTTTCAAGGCTTTTTAGCGATTTGTCGGTTAATGGTTCTGCTATGCCAAAATGGTAGTTTGTGAGGCATTCTTTTCCGGTCAGCACCTTTAAAAACTCGTCGCTTTTGCCGCCATCAACGGGTTTGTGTTGAAATTCTTCCCTGTATTTTTCATAACCCATCACAAGAAGCGTAAAATCAGGATCTCCACTGCCCAGACGTCCCATTGCGTCTTTTATTTCGTCTTTTGTAAAACTGTATTCTTTTGAAGCGCCTTTCAGGTAAACTTTTCCGATTTTGGTCGTTTCGTCATAATCAAGGCTGTCCTCGAGGATTTTTTGCCCGCTTTCGGTCAATAACAGGCTTTTTACCGGACTTGCGATGTAGCAAACTCCAGATTTTCCCTGCTTAAACCAGGTGTCGAGGCGCCCGTTCAGGCTTTTTTCGTTAAAATCCTCCTCATCGCCTCTGTTTTTTGTATAGGCGGTGATTTTTCC
>URHD01000026.1 GCA_900547585.1 uncultured bacterium
GTGAGCCTTGGGCGGTTCGCGCAGGCGAATCGGCTAAGGCGACACTAGATTAGATAAACTGCCCCGCCTGCGATAAGCTTTTGTCAGTTCCAGCGCACTATTTGCTGAAATTTGGATATTTTTAGTAAATTTTACATCAGGTGCGAATGTTGTTTCTATTTTACATTTCAAATCGTTTCCGCAATACATTGTTTCGGAAACGGGCATGAAAAACCATAAAATCATCAATCCGCAGAAATAAACAGCGAATATCAAAAGCAGTATCTTTATATTTGCGATAAGTTTCAATTTTTATCCTTTAAACTACCCCGGACAAATGCTTTCCCAGTCGATTCCGTCATCATCGTCGTCGCCCGGCATGGGGATTTCTTCGCCGTCTTCAAGCATTATCTGGATAACAAGTTTTAGCTGTTTTTTATAGTTAGCAAGCGCGATTTCTCTGGTTTTTGCGCAAAAAGCAAAGCTCGGAAACTCTTTAATTTCGATATAATGATAGGGATTTCCGTTAAAATCCAAATCTTCGCCCTCAATGAGCGTCCAGTCAAGGTTCAGATAGTATTCTACATCTTTTTCGTTACTCATCGAGCGATGTTTCCTTTAACGGCTGGGTAATCATGAGCCCTTCGCCGCCTATTACGTCTGCCTGTTTGCCGTCAATGTATAAATAAACGGGCTTTTTCGGTGCATTTGCAAGTGTTGTTTTAATAACCTGTTTTATGCGGCTGTAAAGGCTATCAGCGCCTCCGCCGTTTACAATATCAGAGCTCAAATCAACGATAATCCTGTCGCTTTCGATTACACCTCTGATTTTTGTGCTTTTGGGTACTTCAGAAAAGACGCCGGCTTTCTTTTCATAAGGCGTAGGACCTTTTATGAGCTGTTGGAGCGCAAAATTAAGTTTTGCACTGCCTTCCGGTACTTCTCTTTGGGCTGTTTTAAAAAGATTGTTAGATTGAGCATCTGTGCCCAAAAAATATACGGTAACGTATTCTTTTTTCCTGGTTTGCGCTTGCGGAGCTTCTTGTTTAGGCGTTTTCACAGCCGGCTCGACAATTTTTTCTTCATGAACAAGTTTTTTTTCATACTTTTGCCCGTCAAAAAACGTCGCCTTTACATAAAATCCCGCAAGGAGAACAAGAATACCAATTGTTAATTTAGACCAGAAACCCATACTACCTGCTTTCTCTGTTTTTTTATAAGGTTGTCTTTGGAATAAAGACCGTACCGGCAATATTAATGCTGTTATTGACCATTTTTATATTGTTAATCCGGACAATACTACCCTTTGTTTTTAGTATCGTTGTTTCGTACATAAACGGATTAAGTTTGTTGATTATTGGTAAAAGCGCATTCAGATTCACATTTGCAGAGCCCTGATTCAGCTTGATATCAGTGAATTGCACCTGCCCGTCCTGCACTCCGAGCCCCATGTTCATAGAAATTGTCTTTGTTTTACCACCTGTAATCAGCGGGGAAATTATTTTCATCGACAGGTCAAAACGGTTGTTTTTTATAGCTGCTGACGGCTCAAATACTTTGAAAACAATGATATTTCCCATGCTCACGCTCATAGACTCGAGAGTTTTTGTGAATTTTCCGGCGGCAAATGTCTGCTGAATGTCGTTTGAGGTGATATTTACGTCGAATTTTGAAAGAAAATTCTCCGCAGAATAAACATCATCGCCTTTTGTCACAAAATGGTTGTAATCGCAGACAGACTCAGATTTTATCGAGGAGATGTGAACGCCGTCAATAGTTGCGTTTTTCGAGGTTGCTGTGATTTTTTTAAATTTGCCGTCGATGAGGTTTTTCCCGCCGTAGGGGTAAATTTGTACGTCAAATTTTGCGCCGAGTTCTTTTTTAAGCTGGCTTTCCAGCGTCATTTCGCCAATTCTGGTAAGCAAAAAATTGGTTCCGGTGACATTGCTCAAAAATAGCGGCAAACCGGAGCTTACAGCGTACGGAGGCTGCGGGCAAAGTGAAGTATCAACAAGCGCAAAAGCCTTTCCTGTAAGTAAAATCCCTAAAATTGCCAATCCCGATAAAAATCTTTTCATATTCCGAATACCTTCTTTATTTTTAGCGTGCCGGCTTCGCAAAACCCGATTCCGACGAGCTGTCCGGCGCAGACAAGCGCCGTGTAACCATTTTCCAAAGCACTTTTCAGGCTTTGTCCATGGATTACTTTTTCATATTCATTTTCAGTCAAATTATAGCAGTTAAACGGCAAAACTTCCAGCGGATTTATCAAATTTTCACTCACATCCGAAATGTTTTTAATATTTGCCAGGGGAAGAGCATCTTTCAGGGTAAAAAGTCCGGATTTTGTCCGGATAAGCCCGCTCATCAGCGCGCCCGTGCCCAGCATCATACCTAAATCGTTCACAATCGAGCGGATATAAGTTCCTTTTGAGCATTCAATCGCGATTTTTCCGATTTGCCTTGATTCATCAAAATCAACAAGTTCCGATTTGGCGATAAAAACCTTTCTTTTGGGAATATCATCGGGAATTTCGCCGTTTCTAGCCAGCTCATAGAGGCGTTTCCCCTTGTAATGAACAGCCGAAAACGCCGGCGGTATCTGTTCAATTTCGCCGGAAAAAGAGCGGAGTTTTTCATTTATTTCATCAGATGTAACCTTTTTATCCGAAAAATCCTCGATTTTTCCCTCAATATCGTATGTATCAGAGATTTTTCCGAAAGTTACTTCCGCAATGTATCCTTTATCTTCAACAAGGTACTCAATCAGCCTCGATGCCTTTGAAATAGCAACAGGAAGAACGCCCTCAGCCATCGGGTCAAGGGTTCCTGTATGACCGATTTGCCTGATTTTTGTAATTTTTCGCAAAACTCCGACAACGTCATGCGAGGTTATGCCTTTTGGTTTGTAAATATTGAGAAAACCGAACATTACATCTCGCCGCGTGAAATTTTATCAATCAAATCCATAACATGAGTGCCGCGCTCAAGTGAATCATCAGGAATAAAGCGTAATTCCGGAGTCAGGCGCAGACGGATGCGTTTTCCGACTTCATAACGGATTTTAGGAACATTTTCTTCAAGCGCCTCGATTGTTTTTTGCTTTGCGTCTTCAGGCGCAAAAACTGAGTAATAAACTTTTGCAAAAGAGTTGTCATGTGCAAGCTCAATGTCCGTAATCGAAATTACGCCCGCAATACGGGAATCACGGAGTTCTTTTTGTATAATATCAGCGATTTCTTTCATGAGTGTTTTTCTGACGCGTTCGTTTCTTAAAGACATAATTTACCTCTCAGTCTATACCAGAGCCTGTCTTTCAACTTCTTCAGTTGTTGATACTTCGATTATATCGCCTTCTTGAATATCGTTGAATTTAGCAAAGGAAATACCGCACTCAAAGCCCGTTGCGACCTCTTTAACATCGTCTTTGAAGCGTTTGAGCTGGTCAATTTGACCTTTGAAGATTTCCTGACCGTTTCTGAGGAGCACTGCTGTTTTTCCTTTGAGAATTTTGCCTTCAAGAACATAACAGCCGGCGATTTTTGTTGTTTTTCCAACAGTAAATACCTGTCTAACTTCTGCACGACCGAGTTCAACCTCTTTAATTTCAGGCTGGAGCAGGTTGAGCATTGTTTTTTCCAAATCTTCAAGAATCTGATAGATAATATCGTATTTTTTGATGGTAACGTTCTCTTTTGATGCCGCATTGAGCGCATTTGCATCCTCTTTAACAGAAAAGCCGAGAATTAAGGCATTGCTGGCAGCTGCAAGCATTACATCAGCCTCGGAAATATCACCGACCCCCACGTGAACCAGTTTTATGACAATTTCATTGGATTTGAACTGGTTAATAGCCTGTGACAAGGCCTCAGCAGAGCCATGTGTGTTCGCCTTGATAATTAAGTTGAGGTGCTGGATTTCATCCTCATTTTCGCCCACAATTTCATTTCTTATGTGCGCGGGAACCATTGCTTCCAGCCTTGAAGTTCTTTCTTTTTCTTTTCTTTCAGCGACAATGCTTTTCATGAGCTTGTCATTTGCCACGACCTCGAATGTATCACCTGCCTGCGGCACCTCGGTGAGCCCCAGAATCTCAACAGGCGTAGACGGGCCTGCTTTTTTGACTCTTTCGCCCGAATCAGACAGAAGCGCCCTTACACGACCGCAAACAGTGCCGGCAACAACGCAATCACTTGTTTTCAATGTACCGTTTTGAACAAGAAGCGTCGCAACAGGGCCTTTGCCTTTGTCAAGGTTAGCTTCGATTACAACACCTGATGCGGAAGCGTCGGGATTTGCTTTCAAATCCTGCACTTCTGCAATCAGCAGGATATATTCGAGCAGTTCGTCAATTCCAGTGCCCTGCAGAGCGCTGACTTTAACGCAAACAGTTTCGCCGCCCCATTCTTCGGGAACAAGCCCGTGTTCAGTCAGCTGCTGGAGAATTTTATCCGGATTTGCGTCGGGTTTATCGATTTTATTAACCGCAACAATAATCGGAATTTCCGCAGCCTTAGCGTGGTTAATAGCTTCAATCGTTTGTGGCATAATTCCGTCGTCAGCAGCAACTACAAGGATTGCAATATCCGTAGATTTTGCACCTCTGGCACGCATTTCGGTGAATGCCTCGTGACCGGGGGTATCAATGAAAACAATTTTCTTTTTATCAAGGTGAACGGTGTAAGCACCGATTGACTGGGTAATTCCGCCGGCTTCGGTTGCAACGATTTTGTGTTTTGATGCTCTGATTGAGTCAAGAAGAGTAGTTTTGCCGTGGTCAACGTGTCCCATGATACTTACAACGGGAGCGCGTCTTTTCAGCAATTTTTCATCAATTTCAGAAAGAGCTTTGGCTTTTTCTTCTTTTTTCATCTCTTCTTCAATGAAAGCATCCAAATCTTCTTCAAGAACTTCAATATCAAAGCTTTCTGCAGCCTTTTTCGCAGTCGGAACGTCGATAACCTCGTTAACTGTAGCAAGAACGCCCTGCATCATAAGGAATTTTACGATTTCTGCAGACGGTTTGTTGATTTTTTCAGCAAGTTCGCCAACGGTTACAGGCTGGTTAATAACAACCTGTTTAACAACCTCCTCTGCCTCCTGGGTATGGCTGCGTTTTTTGTGTTTTTGGGCGCTTGCTTTTTCAAGGCTGATTCTTTCCTGTTCTTCTTCTTTGCTTTTAAAGATTTTCTCTTTCTTTTTAGCAGTTTTCTTTTTGCCGGCGCCTTTGCCCTCATAAATATCCTGAGAAATTATATGACGCTGTATTGGTTTTCTCTCGGCAGCAGAATCACCGGAAGATTTTTGTGGTTTTTCGGATTTTGCAGGTTGAGTTTTTGAGGCTGCCTCGGGTTTTACATCTTTTTTTCTATCCAATCTTGCCGTTTCAGCTGTTTTTTGGTTTTTTGCAGGTTGGACAGATCTTTGCGGCTGAACCGGAGCTTTTTTAACTACAGCAGCTGGTGAAAGGTTAACTTTTTCAATCACCTTTTGTTGAGGAATCACGGGTTTTGGTTCTTCTTTTTTAGGTTCCTGTGCCTCTGGAGCGGGAGCAGGCTTAGCTTTTTTCACGATGAAAGCTTTTGGTTTTTTCTTAATTTCCTGGGCTGGAGCAAGGATTAATTCTTTAATTTTCTTTGCCTGTTCATCAGTAATCATACTGGAATGCGATTTACCCTTGACACCCATTTTATTTTCAAGAACATCAAGCACTTCCTTATTCGTTTTATTCAGCTCTTTAGCCAGTTCATACACTCTTATATTGTCAGCCATATATTAAATTTTTCTCCAATCTTTGATTCCTAATATATTTGTAGCACAAGCATATAATTAAGTACAGTAATCCGGTTACATTCGGTTGTCCTTGTCTTCAAATCACAAGTATAGTAAAATCGATATACACTAAGGGAGAGAATCATGAACAGCAGAACAGTTGCGCAGGTACTTGCGAAAGCCGCAGAATTTGAAGAAAACGACAAACACGAACAGGCATACGAATGCTACAAAGAGGCATACAAAGCCAATCAAAATGATATGGATGTGCTTTCGCAGCTTGCAATTTGCGCCCAGCAGCTCGGAAAAACGCAAGAAGCCGTCGAATTCTGGAATATTATGCTCATGCACACTCCCGAAAACCCGCTTCCTTACCATCAATTGATGGATATTTATTTTCATTCAAACAAATATGATTATTACATGACACGGGCAAAACTTAAAACGCTTGAGGGGCGTTTAGATCAGTCTGTTGCGGATTACAAAAAAGCGCTCTCCAATACAACCGAGGAAAAAGAAATTATCACAGCAAGATACCTTCTTGCGCAAACTTATGAAATAATAGAAAAGCCAATGCAGGCGATTGATGAATATTTGAGGATTTTGGATTACGAGCACAACGAAAACGCATACAGTTCGCTTGCAAAGATTTATTACAGCACTGACAAGCCCGCAGCAGCAAACATTCTGGCGCAGGCACTCAAAGAATTTCCTCAAAACATGGAATTTAAAGAACTATTATCAAAAATTTACATGGAACTCGGAAAATACGAAGAAGCGCTTGAATATTCGACAAACAACCTTTCCAGAGCAAAAATCTTGCTTTTGCAGGAGAAAAATGACGAAGCTTTCGAGATTTTGCAGTCATTGAGCGAAAAGGACAAGTCAACGCCGCAATATTTTGCAATGGTTGCCGAATATTATTACAACAACGACGATTTTGACGCTGCGCTCCAATATATTGACAAATATGAGGCAAAAGAGCCCAAAAGCCCGCTTGCGTCGCAGATGAGAGCGCTGGTTTTTGAGAAGCAGAACAAAGAATATGACGCTCATTTTAACTGGGGCAAATATTATCTTTTGAAAAATTCAAACGATTTGGCGCTGAATGAATTTTTGAATGCTTATTCAGCAGACAAAAAGCAGGTTGGGGTTATCAGAGAGTTGATTAATCTTTACATTGCTATGGATGACAGGGTTGCGTCGATTGAATTTTCGGAAAAACTCGTTGAAATCGAAAAAGACGATGTTCCAACACTCAAAAAGCTCGTAAACTTCTACGAACATGAAGGATATGAAGAAAAAACCATACAATATCTTTACGCGCTTAATGAAATCAACCCGAAAGATTACGAAACGCTGCTCAAGCTCGCAAAACACTGCGACGGCAACAGGCAGGTAGGTGAAGCAATCAACTATTACGAGCAATATTTAAAATTCGCTCCTACTGGTGAAGAAAAAGAAAAGGCTCAAAAGCGTTATCAACTTCTTACATCGGGTGAAATTGTTGAGGAAGAAGGATTTTTGGACAAAATTATCGGATTTTTTACAAAAAAATAGTTCCATGCCCAAAAACCTTATTGACAGCAAAGTTTTATTTAGTAATATATTCATACAGGGTTTCCAATTAGGAGGCACTTGAAAATTAAATTTAGATAAGGGCGTTTAGCTCAGTTGCTTAGCAAGGTTTACCTTGCGATATACGATAAAGCTTCCCCAGGGAAGCGCGTGAAAATTAAATATTTATTAGAGCGTTTAGCTCAGTTGCTTAGTGAGGTTCACCTCACGTATATGATAAAGCTTCCTCAGGGAAGCGCGTAAAAATTGAATATTTATTAGGGCGTTTAGCTCAGTTGGTAGAGCGCTTCCCTTACAAGGAAGATGTCGGGAGTTCGAGCCTCTCAACGCCCAGATTTTATAAAGAGCCTTTTTGGCTCTTTTTTAGTAGCTTTTTTCATTTTGAAAGATTCTGAAACAAGTTCAGAATGACAGATAATTTATTGCTTAAAATTATATCAATGATAAAACAAAAAAGACCGGCATTAACCACCGGTCTTTTTGAATTTTCATCTAATTTTTTATACAGAATATGTAATCAAAGTTTTTACAGAGCGTGCAGTATCTTTTACCTGCTGAATCTGAGAGTTTTCAAGAGTTTCGTCAAGAACCTCGAGAACTTTTGATTTATCTTCCATTTCAAGGATTTCATTGATTGAACTCATAGCTACTCTTGCGCTCATATCGTTGATTCCTTTGCCTTCCGACGCAACTACAAGACGCAATGCCTCGGGGGAATTTTTTCTGATTAAAGCATGAGCTGTTTTTTCTCTGATTTCATCGATTGATGAGTTAGTGCCGATTTCGTTCAATACTCTGATTGAATCTTCATCGCTATGTTTGCCGAGTGCTTCAATAATATTAGAAATTCTGTCCTGATTCATTGCTTCTCCTACGCCTCCAATTCTTGTTTTAACATTGACTCCAAATCCGCAACAGGGCGTTTTGCAAGGTTGTTAACACTGTACGGATTGTTAAATTTATTAGAAATGCTTTCAGCAAGACCTTTTACATCAAAGCTTATTTCAGTATTTTTGGCAGTTTCCCAGGATTGAGCGATATTATCTCTGACTTTGCGTCCAAAAGAGATAACTGCATTCATTCTGGATTTAAAAGCTTCGTTAAAAGAATTGATTCCCCCAACGATAGCGCTGGCAAAGAGCTTAGACTTTTGTCCTGCAGCTGCAAACGGGTTGTTAGAGCCATTTGATTCTTTGGGCGCAGAAGATTCAAAAACATCTGCAGCCAAAACATTACCTTTAAAGTTTATACCAAAAGGGTTTGAGGTGTGGCTTGCTGATTGATTGTTTTCTGTTGAACGGGGTTTAAAAATATTTTGGGACACCTTAGCGATACTGATTTTATCCATTACATTTCCTTTCCTGAATAGTTGTTCCAGATTTATTCATTAAAGATATCATTTAATATTTAAGACATAATCATCTTTTTATAGGATTTTTGAACCAAAGAACCATACTTAAGTATAAGAGCTCTGAAAGATTATTGTAAATTTCACACTTATTAAATCAGCTTTTTACCCATTTACGTAATAATTACATATAAAACAAAAAAAAGCCACTCGATTGAGTGGTTTGTTTTCTGCATCCTAATGGTCTCTTTTGTGTTTATTATTTAGGAGTTTATATGTGTTCGGGGTTATTAATGTTATTTAGTGTTTCGACTACACTTAAACCTTACTTATTTATTATGACACCATAATAAAAAATGTCAACACTTTTGAATTATTAAATATTACAAAAACTTTACAAACCAGCAAAACTCAGCAATAACGCTAATTTAGCGCATTATTTTTTATAAAATCATAAAGCCCGAAAGCCTCGATTGTGCCGACAATAATTTCCCATTCAGGCAGCGCTTCCTCCAGCTCCTCTTTCATGTGAGCAAGAAGCCCGGGAATAATAATTTTCCTTGTCTTAATTTTGGACGCCAAATCAACCTTTTTTAGCATTTTTGCGACGATTTCCGCATTAAATTTATCAGCAGACCATGCCGTAAGCACACTCATGCCGTCAGACGGAGTAACAACAAGGTAAGAGCCAAAAGGCATTGATTCCAGCTCACCAGCAACGGCAAAATAGGTCAGTGCAAAATTTGTCGTCATTAAAACCACAGAATTTTCATCCGGTTCATTAAATTCATACACTTTAGACTCAACCTGAAGCGGTTTTTGGGGATTTGTGTAGATATTTTGCCTCAGCGTAAACAAAGATGCCAGAAGCGCTTCGTTGAAAGCATCGAGAATTATAACGTTCGCGTAACGACAAATCAACATGGACGCGAGAGCGCAGGTTTTATAAACATCTTCAAAATGAGGCAAATCCGCAATAACAGGGAAAGTAAAAGGCTCATAACGGTCAAGAATCGCTTTTCTTCTTATCTGTGTAAAGGTTTCGAGAATTTTTTGAACGCTCAAAGCTGAGATTTCCGGCATCAGGAGAAGTTGATTTTCGCACTGATTGATTTTGTTTATAGAATTGCAGGCAAGTTCTTGAAGATTCCCCCCTCTGACAATACGCGAGTCGTCTGCTTTTAGAAGAGCAAAACCGGCGCCTGTTATTTCTTTTTCTATGCCCGGATTTGCGCCGGTTAAATAGATTCCGTTGATTTTAAAGGTTTCTCCGACACGTTCGACAGAATATTTTTTGATTTTTTCAAAAGTCCTTCCAAAATCAGCCGAATCAGGGTCGAGTTTTATAAAAATCGCAGCAGGGTTCACAAATGTTTTTTCATGCCTGAACATAACAGTTTCGCCGCCCACTTTGCAGTCTTTTGAGAGCAGAATTTCATGCTGCTGGGTTTTGGAGGATTCTTTACATTGTTCAACCAGCTCTGCCGGAGCAAAAGGACATTTTTCAATGCCAATTTGCTGCTTTGCAAGCTTCAGTGCAAACGCCATGCATGTCGGGCTGCCGCATTTTTTACAATTCGTTCCCTCTGATTTTTTTGCGGCAGGAAGGTATTTAAAAATTTGCATACCCGTCAAGCTCATTTTATCAGCCCTTTCAGCGTTTTTATAGTTTCAGGATTCCACAGAACCAGCAGATTTACACCCGCACAAATCATTGCCGAGGCGGCAGAAATCTCCCACATTGCGGCTCGCTCTTTGTAAACACCCCAGTTTTCATCAAATTTGTCGCTTTTAGCCTCTTTTGCCTTGCAGGTTTCTTCCCCGATAAAGGCAATTATCGGCATATTGAGCATTGTATCGCCGTCAAAACCTGCCTGTTTAATTTTTTCAACTATGCTGTACCCGTATTCAAGCCCGTAGCCGAGCCCGCCCATATCAGGGTCAATTAAAATCCTGTCCGGAGGCAGATTTTTGTCGATTGTAAGGATATTCAGCTCTTTAGCAAGATTTATATCGATCGGTGTGCGCAAAACCAGACAATGACCGGAATTCACAACGGGCGGGACGATTTCCTCATAGTTAGTTTCATCAGCGAAAGCGATAATTGACTGTTTTTTTGCGGATTCAGCTATTTTAGGGAGAAGAATTTTATCAATTTCCGTATTATTTGCCCCCCTGTAAATCATAGATTTTGATGAAAATCCTTCAATTTTTGCAATTATTGCCGGAATTTTTTCACAAAGAGCCTCAAGTGAGCTCTCATCGGCATTGAATTTTACAGAAACCATATCAGCGTCAGAAGCCAACGCAATCTTTAATTTTTCATAAAAATCTCCGCTGCCGTATGCTTCGTTAATATAATCCGGATAGAAATTGTCCATTGCATAAGGAATTTCCAGTGCAAAAAAAGGGTACGCAGAATTATTGTTTTCGCCCATAAAAGAGTATGACGAATCCCCGCCAATATTTACCCCGTTTAAGTCTAGTTTTCTTATTTTTTCTTTGAAAATACAAGAAGATAGGTCTAAATTCATAGACCTATCTTAAAAAGTAAATATTCTAATGTCAAATACTAGCCAAAGAAACCGTATTGTTTAATAGCAGCATCCGCGCTTAGTTTTTTTGTTGCTTCTGTAGTTCTCGGTGAGAAGAAAGTTACAACAGGGTTATCGTAGATACCCGGGAAATTATCAGCAGCGCTTGCCGGCTTTTTGAGCGGAGGAAGCTCAGAATGGAAAGTTCTTTTTGGCTGAACAGGGGGCAGTTTGCTCAATTGGGCATCTATTCTGCTCATTGCCTTTTGAGCTGCTGCTTCTATGTCAGCTGCTTTGGGGATAACGGTGCTTGCATTAAATTTAATCATTATTTTCTCCTTATATGATTGTTTTTTAGCTACTGTCGGGAATAAAAAGCGTCAATATTAAATTTTGACGCTTTTAACCCTTAATGTTACAATTCTTAATTAAGATTATTTGATAAGACTGTGTCCTGTCATTTCTTCAGGCTGTTTTATGCCCAGAAGCTGTAGTACAGTCGGTGCAACATCGCATAATGCACCTGTTTCTTTCAGCTCATAAGCATTGTTTCCGTTAATAAGCAGGAACGGAACAGGATTTGTTGTGTGGGCTGTGAAAGGTGCGTGAGTTAAAGGGTCTTCCATGCATTCTGAGTTGCCGTGGTCAGCGGTAAGCAGCATAATTACGCCGTTTTCTTTGGCTTTTTCTGCAATTCTGCCAACGCACTTATCCACGGTTTCATCAGCCTTAACAGCAGCCTCAAAAACGCCCGTATGACCGACCATATCGGGATTTGCAAAATTTACGAGAATAAATCCATACTGAGGGTCATCAAGAGCTTTTAAAACGTTTTCACATACCTCGGGAGCACTCATCTCGGGCTGCATATCGTAAGTAGGCACCTTGGGTGACGCAACCAGTGCTCTGGTTTCGAGTTTTCCGGATTTTTCTTCACCGCCGTTAAAGAAAAATGTTATGTGCGCATATTTTTCGGTTTCAGCCGTTCTGAACTGCTTAATTCCGTTTTCATCGAGGACATCGCCGAGAATATTCACGAGCTTTTCCGGAGGGTAAGCAATTGCGAGCGGGAAAGTTTCATCATATTGCGCCATGCAAACATAGAAAAGGTTATTTCTTCTCGCTTTTCTGGCAAAACCGTCAAAATCCTCAAAAGTCATCGCTCTTGTGATTTCGCGAGCTCTGTCAGGCCTGTAGTTGAAGAAAATAACCGCATCGTTGTCTTTTATTCTTGAATCCGGGTCAGAATTTGTTATTGTCGGCAAAACGAATTCATCAGTGACATCTTTTGCATAAGAAGCCTTAATTGCTTCATCAGAATTCGCAGCTTTTTCGCCCTCGCCAAATAAAAGAGCGTTATATGCTTTTTCAACCCTGTCCCATCTGTTATCTCTGTCCATTGCATAATATCGGCCCGAGATTGTAGCGATTTTGGGCAAATCGTATTTTTTAAGCTCATTTTCAAGCTCTGCGAGGAATTCAACAGCGCTTTTCGGGGGAGTATCTCTACCGTCAAGGAAAGCGTGGACATAAACTTTTTTCAAACCGTTGTCAGCTGCCATTTTAATAAGAGCTTTAATATGGTCAAAAGAGCTGTGAACACCGCCTGTGGAGACAAGCCCGTAAAGATGAAGCGAGGAATCGTTCTTTTTTACATGGTCGATTGCGGCTTTAAACGCTTTGTTTTCAAAGAATTTTCCTTCGCGGATTTCCTTGTTAATTCTTGTTAAATCCTGATAAACAACACGCCCTGCGCCGAGATTCAGGTGTCCGACTTCAGAATTGCCCATCTGACCGTCAGGAAGGCCCACATATTCGCCCGAAGCATTGATTTGTGTATATTTTTCAGTCGCTTTCAATCTGTCAAAGTTCGGCGTGTCAGCTGTTTTAGTAGCGTCTTTCGGGCAGTCTTTGTTAATGCCCCAGCCGTCCATAATACATAACAAAACTCTTTTATTCATTATTCTCTCCTTATTAATGTTTCATAATTATATTATCCACGCTCAAAAAAATTTTTATACATAGTCGACCGGTTACCCCCTGAGCATTTGCATTAACTAAAGATTTTATTTACAATTGATAAAGACTGAGGGAGTATAATATGCGTCAGGAAAAAATAGATTTAATAACTACAATAGTTCAAAGCGATGCTTTTATAGTTTGCACACAGATTATATTTTTTGCTTTAATAATTAAAGCTGCACACTTTATTATTGGCAGATTTGCCGAGAGAGCACGGAACTTTAGCAAAGATACAGAATTTATCAAACAAATTAACACAACCCAGCACCTTATCCAGTCAGCTGTTGACGCTGTTATTATAATTCTGGGCGGAATGTACATTTTGAACAAATTAGGCATTGATATTCGTCCGATATTAACAGCAGCAGGGGTTCTGGGCGTTGCTGTAGGTTTTGGCTCAAAAAGATTTGTCGAAGATTTGATTACAGGGCTGGTTTTGATTCTGGAGGGGCAAATCAGGGTCGGAGATGTTGTTGAAATAGCCGGAAAGCTCGGAACAGTCGAAAAAGTTGATATAAAACTTGTCGTGTTGAGGGACATGTCGGGGAATGTGCATTATATAAGAAACGGTATGATTGATATTGTAACAAATATGACACGCGACTATTCTTATTATGTTTTTGATATTGGCGTAGCTTACAAAGAAAACCTCGACCGGGTTTTTGAAGTCATAAAAGAGCTCGACAAGGATTTCCGGCAGAATTATGAACACAAAGAGGATGTTTATGCTCCGCTGGAATTACTCGGGGTTGACAGCCTGGGGGATTCGGCAGTAGTTATAAAAGCCCGCTACAAAACCCGCCCCAGATACCAATGGCAGGTAGGAAGAGCTTTTTACAAAGCAATTAAAGACAAATTTGATGAAGCCGGCATTGAAATCCCGTTTCCCCAGCGCACGCTTCACATTGAACATAACGAAAAAATTTAATTAAGGAGAAAAAATGGAAGAACTCAGCTCATATAAATTTGCAAGCATTCTCGCAAGAATTCTGGACGACAAATTGGCAAAAGATATCACAATCCTGAACATCAGCAATGTTTCAATGCTCGCAGACTACTTTGTGATTTGTTCTGCCGATACAAACACGCAGGTAAAAGCGCTTACTGAAAATGTCAGAGAACGTGTTAAGCATCTTTTCGGAAGAATACCTGCAGGCGAGGAAAACGACCTTAAAAACAGGTGGAATCTCCTTGATTACGGCGACGTTATCGTACATGTTCTGCACAAAGAGGAACGCGAAACTTATGCAATCGAAAAATTCTGGTCACATGCATTCAAAGTTGAACGCAATGACTGGGAAGAAGAATCAAAAGAATACTCTATCTACGAAAACGGGCAGTAACTTGTAAAAATTCGTAAAACTATATAATAATAAGTAGCAAAATATTTTTTTACCGGATTTTAGATAAAACAAGTTTACAACCCGGAACAATATATGCCTTTTAAGATTAATTATCCTATGCCTCAAAAAAACGCTATAAAAACAAGCATAGAAAACTTCCGAAAAGTGGATGAAACTCTCTACCGCGGCGCATTGCCTGAACCGGAAGAATTTTTAGAGCTAAAAAGGCTCGGTTTTGACTCTGTCGTAAGCCTGCGAAGCGGTTTCGATAAAAAAGGAATGAAAGAACGGGGGCTTGTGGAGAATATCGGGATGGAATATGTAAATTTCCCCATAAACTCCAAAATCGGCCCGACTAATGAAACTGCGCAGGGGTTTCTTGATTATATGGACAAAGCAAGAAAAGCCCATAAAAAGGTTTTTGTACACTGCAAGCACGGAAAAGACCGCACAGGCACAATGATTGCGCTTTATGAACTGCAATTCAGGATTAAATCTTTTCATGAAGCTGTTTTTGAGTTCTTTACAATGGGATACAACCACCAGAAACACCCGCACATGCTTGAATTTGTCAAAAATTTTGCTAAAAGCTTAAAAAAGTAGAAATCAAGTTATAGCTACTTTTTATATACTTTATGTTAAGTTATGTTAACAAAAATTGATAAAACATGCACTAAAAAGGCAATTATCAATTCTAAAATGTTTTTATTTAAATACGAGGACTACAAAACACGAGAGGACACCTAAGAAATGGGTTACGCAGTTTTCACAGCTAGAAAATTGATGTTGACTAACCGCATTAATCAACTAAACTTCAGGATTATGCAGTTATCACAACAACAACAGACCTTATCAAAGGCTGCCGGCGACAAAGAAAGGCAGATCTCGTGGATTAAGGGTATGTTCAACACAATCGGAAACGCTTTCACTCAAAGAATGAACTTGCAAACACAGGCTGCAATTAATCAAGCAGGCAATGATCCGGCAGCATTACAGCAGCTCTTGAGCGGTTCTTATGCAATGCAAAATGCAATGGCTCAACAGTTCCAGTTCGCAGGTATGATGATAGATTTCCAAAGCTCGGGCGATTTACAGAGCGTAAAAGAAATGGAAAATCAGATAGAACTCGAAAGAAAAAATCTCGAAACTCAAGTTCAAGCCCTTACGGCAGAAAGACAATCGGTCGAAAAGGCAGAAGAAAGCGAAATCAAAAACTCAGCACCGAAATTCGCATAGTGGTTATACTAATTATAAAAAAGCCGGACTTAAATCCGGCTTTTTTGTTGGGTTTATTCATTAAAGTACTTTTTGTCAACGAGCTCATCAGGCATAAACTGCTGTTTTGCATCGGGATTTGCGTGAGTGTAAATATAGCCTTTTCCGAACCCGTATTTTTGCGCATCTTTATAATGTGCATCCCGAAGATGCATCGGGGGCGGAAAATCCAGCCCTTTTGATATATCAGAAATCGCTTCGTCAATTGCGCAGATTGCTCTGTTCGATTTTGGAGCGCAGGCCACATATTCAACCGCCTGAGCCAGTGGAATTCGTCCCTCAGGCAAGCCCACAAGCTCAACAGCGCGATATGCGTTCATCGTAACAACAAGTGCCATTGGATCAGCGTTCCCGACATCTTCAGCAGCGCAAACTATAAGCCGTCTTGCGATAAATCGCGGATCTTCGCCCGCAACAATCATTTTCGCAAGCCAGTAAATCGCCGCATTTTTATCCGAGCCCCGCAAACTCTTTTGAAAAGCCGAAGCGCAATCGTAATGCTCCTGCTGCGCATACTGAATCCGTTTTTCCTGCGCAAGCCCCTCCAAAATATCAAGCGAAAGGTTTCTTTTGCCATCTTTTATGTCAGCAGCGAAAAAAGAGTTTTCCACAAGGTTCAACGCGAGCCGCGCATCGCCTCTTGCGTATCTGACGATATATTCAAGGATTTCTGCGGTTGTTGTTATTACGCCGTGTTTTTGAGAAAGGTAGCCGAACCCTTTTTTTACGATATTCATGATGTTTTCGTCGTCAATCGGGTTCAATCTTATTACCTGAACACGCGAAACAAGCGCCGGAACCACCTGAAATGAAGGATTTTCTGTTGTTGAACCGATTAGATAGAGCGTTCCGTTCTCAAGGTGCGGAAGCAGTGCATCCTGCTGGGTTTTGCTGTATCGATGGATTTCGTCGATAAACAAAATCGTCTTTTTGTTATAACGAAGCGATTCTTTTGCGCTTTCCACCGCATCTTTGATGTCTTTTATGCCGGAAGTTACAGCGCTGAGCTCGATAAAATCGCTGTTTGTATTAGACGCAATCAAGCGTGCCAGCGTGGTTTTTCCACATCCGGGCGGGCCCCAGAAAATACATGAAAAAAGCCGTCCGGAGCGCAAAAGGTTCATAAAAGCGGCATTTTCACCGACAATTTGTCCCTGTCCAAGGTATTCTTCAATGGTTTTCGGGCGCAGGACTTCCGCGAGCGGGATTTGTTTATTAGATTTTTCCAATTCGTCAAACAAGTTCATTTCAACATAATATCCCGCGCCAAAACCAATGTCAAAAGCAAAACAAGTTAAAAAAGCCAGCCTGCTTTATTCAGGCTGGCTTTTTTGATTTACTTGTCATTAAACAAGTGCCATGCATTATCAATATTTGTATTTTTATTTGCATTTGTACTTGTATTTGTATTTATATTTTTATTATCGATGTCTTTTAGCGCTTCTTGCAGAGTTTTAGATGTCTCCTTCACTTTCTCTCCAAAATTAGGATCAAAGTCCTTTTTCTTTGATTCTGCTGCTTTACGCGGATCTGCATAACTTAACAAAATACGAAGATTATGTGCTGCCATACCCATAGTTTTACCTACTTTCTTTTTACTTTGTAACTCATTTTGCCAAATCGATTTTAGCGACATACAATTTATCGGCAGGCTTAAAAAAGAACTTTAGCGAGGCACACCGTTCCCGACCTATCCTATCCTATCAGAGAGTATAAGCGGGTTTCGGGGTTTTGTAAACATTTATTAAGTTAAAATTTTTAGTTAACTTTTCTTAACAATATCTTCCGAAATACCGCATTTTTCAGCAAAGAAGCATAATTTAATTTTTCTAACCTATTCCAGCGAAGCGAATCGAGGCAGAAAAATTGAATTATGCTTCTTTGCGGCAAAATCCAAATAAAATAATGAATTTATATTTTCCCCAGGAGCTCATTATAAACATCAATGGTTATATGACAAATCGCCAATCTTCTATCAACGAGGCTCTTTATCGTAGCCTCAAAACACTTGAACATCGCCTTATCCAGCCCGTTTTTCTCTTTTAAAAGCGCAAGGCATTCACCGGAAAACGTTAAATCGCGCGTATTTTCTTCAATTTTGTCCGCAAGAAAGACGATTTTTTCAAAATCCGTCATCCCACAATAAGCAAGCGTGTGCCATCTGATTGCGCTGAGAATTTCAGCGTCCTCAACGCCGAATTCTTCTTTCGCAATGTACGCACTGACCGGTGCATGCAGAGTTTTGTAGTTCAAAAGCTCGCATTCATCGACATCCGGGATTTTTGTATGGATAATTTCAAGAAGTTTTTCGTTAGGAAAGCATTTTGCACAATCATGAAGAAGCCCCGCCAGTTTAGCCTTATTTTTATCAAGATTAAGCATTTCTGCAAGCCGCTCAGCCATCTCTGCGGTTCCAAGTGTGTGTACGTAGCGCTCTTCATTCAAATTGCATTTTAGCCAGCCTTTTATTTCATCAAGGCTTTTATATTTTGTGAATTCTGTACAACCCATGTTTTTTTATATACTCCTCTATGGATTTCGGCACGATATTTGAGATTGGTTTTGAGTTTGCTGCGAGATTTCTTATTCGTGTAGAAGAAATATCATTAAAGGGCATTTTCATTAAACGGAAATTATACCCTTTTGCCCGAAGATTCTCAAAACTCTCACTGTCATACCCATTATCGCGTAAAAACAGCAGAAAATCGACAAGTTCTTTGAGTTTGTCCGATTCATACCAGCTCTCAATTTTCCGGAATGCATCCGTTCCTATAATAAAATTGATTTTACCATCAATTTCATAATCATTGTAAAGCTGTTTTATGGTTTCATAAGTGTAAGACGGGGTATTCCTGCGATATTCAATGTCACTTACGCCAAGATAATCATGTTCTGAAGCAGCGAGTTTAACCATCTCGAGCCTGTGGGTGGCAAGCGACGATTCCAGCGCTTTATGCGGGGGATTCTGGGCAGGAATAAGCAGAACCTTATCAAAATTGAGATTTTTAACGATGTATTCACAAACGCCCAAATGCGCGTTATGAATCGGGTTGAAAGTTCCCTGAAACACGCATAATTTCATTAAAAAAGCACCAAATCCTTGTGATGAAGTTCTTCAACCACGCAAAGAACACGATTTATAAACTGTTTATATCGTTCCCTGTCTGCTTCGCCGGTAAGTATAATATCTGCGGTTTCTGCGGTCGGGTGAATATGGACTTTTGCCTTTGAAGATGCATTTTCATAAACCTCATCAGCCGAATCGCCGAGGTTTCTTTCTGCTGCACGCTTGTAAAAGCGGTCTTTTTGCACATTTGCGCTAACATCTACATAAATTTTTATGTCAAAAACATTTGCAACCTTCTCAGTCAGCGTGAAAAGCCCTTCTGAAATAATGATATTTGCAGGTTTTGCAAGCGTATGATTGTCATATCTTTTTGCGGTGCCCGAAAGATCGTATTTGGGCATATAAACCTGTTGCCCGTGTAAAAGCTGCCTTATATGCGATGCCATCAGGTCAAGTTCCAGCGCTTCGGGCACATCAAGGTCATAATTTTTTGCAAATTCGGCAAAACTGCCTGCTGCCTTGACCATTTCCGAGCGATCATAGTAATAATCATCTGTATTAATCCTTGTAATGGTGTTTTCAAGGCAATATTCACGCGTGAACATGTTAATAGTGTCGATTATGTCCATTGCGATGGTCGATTTTCCGCTGGCCGTTTCACCGGCAATTCCGATTGCGCAGGAACGTTTTGTTTCGCCGGAGATAAACGAGGCAATTTTTCTTATTATATTTTTATCAAATTTAACAAAAATCGAGTCGTGCGAGTTTAATTCGTCATAAAAAATCTTATTTAATCTCATTTGCACGTACGGAGCGAGAATTTTTGTTTTCGGAGATTCAGACAGTTTCTGTTGGGGTTTTGTTATTGTTGTGGGCAAGGTTTTTCTCCTGCTTTTTTATTTACTTAAACAAAAAACCGAACAAATTGAAATTTGACGGTTTTTTAAGATTTTTTAAGATAATGAAGCTGAACCTGCGAGAAATTTCTCCATCGGTTTTCCGGGAACGCCCGAAACAGACACGATATCGTTATTTTCATCAACTATTACCACGCTGGGTTCAAATTCAGCCTTTTCTTCCAACGTCATTGACGCATAGGACACAATAATGACCTTATCGCCAATCTGGACTTTTCTTGCGGCGGCTCCGTTCAAACAAATCTCACGTTTGCCGTATTCGCCTTTTATAACATAGGTTTGAAATCTTTCTCCGTTATTAATGTCGAGAATATCGACTTTTTGACCTTCCTGAAGCTTTGCCGCATCCATAAGCTCTTCATCAATGGTTATTGAGCCGACATATTCAAGATTTGCTTCGGTTACTGTTGCTCTGTGTATTTTGGAGTATAAATATTCTAGCTGCATAGATACCTCGTATATAATTTTTTATCAAAAGAATATGTTATGCAAGTTTTTATTTAAATTATGTAAAGATTACGGAGGAATTTCTTTTGTGCAGTGCAAAGGAGGGTGCAAAAGCGCCGGAATTCTGCACAATAAATTGTTCAAAAAGTAAAAATTAAGATATTTATCTTTAGAGTGACTATGGGGGGAGGGCTCAAAAAGCGAAAATAACCACACTTATCCCCCGAAAGCCCGGAGGAATCGGAACGGAAAAGAGAAATATCTTAATTTTTACGCAGCAACACCAATCTACCCTTTTTTAAACCGGTATCTTTCAATCAAATAGATATGCGCAAGAGTAAAAACACCTGCGGTTCCCGCAAGATACTTATGCGCGGTTATTTTATGAGAATGCCCTGCAACAGCGCTTGCAACACCGGAGGCAACAGCACCATAGCCTGTAATTTTCAAAGGGTTGTATCTCTTTTTTTGACCGCTCCCGAAAGAGGGCGGAAAAATCGGTGAAATTTGCATAAATAAACTCCTTACATGCCAATTTTATCAAAAGAAACGTAATTTTTCCATGTTATTATTTTGTTATGAAAAAATTTATTGGATTTTTTACACTTCTGGCATTGTTTCTGTGCTCAAACAGCGCATTCTGTGCGCAGCCCCGAAAAATTACGCTGCAGCAGGCAATAGATATAGCAGTACAAAATAATATTGACTACAAAGCAGCACAAATTGATGTGGAAATTGCAAAAAACAACATAAAATCGGCAAACAAGCTCCAGCCTACAGAAATAAACACATTTTTTAACATGGGCAGCATCGCAAAAGGTAACCCGCAAATGCTGGGCGCAACTCAGGGCGTAGAAATCGCCAAAAGAGATGCCAGAAAAAAGCTTGCAGAATCAAACCTGCTTTTAACAAAAGAAAATGTAGGTTATTACGAATTTGACTTAAAAATGGATGTCAGAGAAGCATATATCAAGCTTGCGGTGTCAAAATCCATTCTGAATAACCTCCAAATGCAGCAAAAACTGCTAGAAGAACTGCTTTCAATTGCAAAAAAGAAAGTTGCAGCCGGCGAAACAACTGAAATGGATGTACTGCAGGCTGAAATTGCGATAAATCAAATGGTTACACATGTAAACACAGCCAGAGCAGAGGTAAAAGCCGCTTTGCACAATTTTAACAAAGTTATTAACCCGCAGGGAATGACCGAAGTTGAGTTTGACGCGATTGACAGCCTTTTTGATGAAAAGGATGATTTTGACGCGCTAATGACCCCACAACCCAAAACAAAACTGCCGCCGTTTGAGCTGATTGCGCAAAAAAGCCTCTCAAACCGCTATGATATAAGAATTGCCAAACAAAAAATAGATGTTGCGCAAAAAAATCTGACGCTTGTGGCAAGACAGCGTATTCCCGACCTTGAATTCTTCGGAGGATACGGTTATCAAACAAGAGCAATGAGCGATGAGGGAAAATTTCAAGGCGGCGCTTACGCAGGGGCAAATATCACAAACATTCCGCTGTTTTATTCTTACAAACCCGAAATCGCAAATGCAAAACTTGAAATAGATAAAGCTGAATTGAACTACCAGTCGGCAGAAAACAAAGCCCTCAAGGATTTGAGCAGCGCGTATGAGCGTTTTGTTACAGCAAAAATGAATCTCAATGATTACAACGAAAAACTGCTTAAATGTTCAAAAGAAATGATAAACCTTTCCAAAAAGAACTATGGAGCCGGAAAATCAAACCTGACAACCTTTATTGTAATGGAACAATCCTACAAATCCATTATAATTGAATACACAAAGACCCTCGCAGAATACTACAACAGCTGGGTTGGATTTTTACGCGAGGTCAATGCGGAAAATTTCGATATTGAGAGCATTTAAACGATAATTTCTTCCAGAAGAACAATAGCATCTACTGCAATAGCCTTGCTTTCACCGATTGGCCCCATTCCTTCCATTGTTTTTGCCTTAACAGAAATCTGATTCATTCTGATTTTCAATACACTGGCAAGACTGCTTCTGATTTCATCAATGTAGGGTGAAAGTTTGGGCGATTGAGCCTTGATTGTGCAGTCAATGTTGCCAATACGGTAGCCATTTTTAATAACAAGGTACAAAACATCTTTTAAGAGCACTGTGCTGTCGCAGCCGTAATATTGAGGGTCGTCGTCAGGAAAATGCATGCCGATATCCCCGAGAGCCAGCGCACCGAGCATAGCATCGATAATTGCATGACAAAGTGCGTCAGCATCGGAATGTCCGAGCAGCCCCTTGCAGTTTTCTATGCGCACACCGCCAAGAATCAAATCTCTTTCCTCTACGAGCTGGTGAATATCAAACCCCTGTCCTATTCTGTACATAAAACTCTCCTTATTTTACAAATCAATGAATTTTTCTACTGCCTCGGGCACGCCGTCATTATCAACCGTGTCCGTTACATAATCCGCTACCGCCTTCAGGGCCTCTGAACCATTTCCCATTGCGACTTTTGTCCCTGCGGCAAGGAGCATTTCTATATCGTTATCCTGATCACCGCATGCCATGATTTCTTCTTTTTTTATGCCCCAGGAGTTTGCAAGAAATCTAACGGCGTTGCCTTTTGTGGCGTCAAGGCTCGAAAACTCGCAAAAACGCGGCGTTGAGCGCACAACGTACAATTTATCCTTATATTTTTCCGCCATTTCTTTTTGGAGCTTCTCAATCAATTCCGTGTCATCGTCAATCGCAAGAATCTTGTTCACACCATTCAAATCCAGCCCGTCACAGGTTCCGATGACCTTATATTCAATATTTCTGGCGTCAACATAATCCCTAATCAACCTGCTGTCCTCTTCGACCATCAAAACATCATTAACATACAAATTAAAGAAGATATTACGCTTTTTGAGCTCTGTTATGACCCTGCGGGCAAGTTCGGGAGGCATTGTACACTCATGGAGCGTCTTTTCTTCGTTGCAAAAATCCTTAACGAGCCCGCCTTGATAGCAGATTACAGGAGTTTTGAGCCCGAGTTCTTCGGCGATTAATTTTGTTGCCGCGTACATCCGTCCGGTGCACAAAACAACCTTTATTCCTTTCTCTGAAAGGCGTTTCAGGGTATCTTTAACCCTCTGGGAGGCGGTATAATCTTTTCTGTAGATAGTTCCGTCGATGTCGAGAACCAGCATTTTTATCATAATAACTAATCCGTCAGCTTAAATGCGCGCATAAGAGCACATATTGTTTTTGCATCATTAATTGTACCATTTTTTATGAGATTGTACACTTCGCTTAACGGAAGTTCAAAATAGTCCAGAATCTCGCCCTCATCCGGCTCCGGATGGTCAAAAGTCAAGCCGGTTGCCTTGAAAAGGTACAATTTTTCGTCGCAAATGCCAAAAGTCGTAAAAATAAATCCGAGGGGCACCCAGTTTTGAGCAAGGTATCCTGTTTCTTCTCTCAATTCGCGTTTTGCCGCATACAAAGGGTCTTCATCTTTTTCAAGGCGGCCGGCAGGAAGCTCCGTCTGAACAGATTTAACAGCATAACGATACTGTTTTACAAAAAGAATGTTTCCGTTTTCTTTTTGCGCGCAAATAACCACGCCGCCCGGGTGATGGATGATTTCACGCTCGCGTTTCAGCCCGTCGGAAAGTTCAATTTCATCCTTTGTAATATCAAAAATCCGCCCATTATAGACGGTTTTTGATAATAAGGTTTTTTCTTCAAATTTATCCATATATCTCCCGATTTTTCAAAAGATTTTCTGAAATTCTTTGCTTTTTTATCGCTCTTTTTGCCGCTCTATGAAATGCATCTGCGATTTTTTCATCAATGCGCATAGATTTATCAGGGGAAATAACCGAAACATTTCCCTTTTGGGCCTGAATATTGATAAATTTATTATAAGTGCCCTGAATCCGCATTTTAGTGAATCGGAGCCTTTATTGTTGATTTCAGATGAAGTTCCTGAAGCTGTTCTTCCGAAACAACTGCCGGCGCGTTGGTCATTAAGCATTTTGCTGCAGAATTTTTCGGGAACGCAATAACTTCGCGGATAGAAGTCTGGTGCGCAAGCAAAGCGACCAATCTGTCAAGCCCGATTGCGAGTCCTGCATGCGGAGGTGTGCCGTACTGGAACGCCTGAAGCATAAAACCGAATTTTCTTTCGATTTCTTCGTCTTCAAGCCCAAGAGCTTTGAAAACTTTCTGCTGAACTTCGGGAGAATGGATTCTAACGCTACCGCCCCCAAGCTCTGTGCCGTTATATACAATATCGTAAGCGATTGAGCGGCATTTTAGCGGTTCGGTTGCCATTTTGTCAACATCTTCAAGGTTCGGAGAGGTGAACGGATGGTGCATTGCCATTACGCGGTCAAATTCCTTGCTGTATTCAAACATTGGGAAGTCAACAACCCACAAAAGTGCATGTTTGTTTTCATCAATCAATCCGAGTTTATCACCGAAGAACAGTCTGAACCTGCCCATTACATCATAAGTGGTTTTCGGCTCATCAGCAACAAAGAAAACAATATCGCCGGGTTTTGCATCCGCGCGTTCCTGCAATTTCTTGATTTGCTCGTCGTTTAAGAATTTCAAAACAGGCGATTTGACCGTTCCGTCTTCCATATAGGTAATCCACGCAAGCCCTTTTGCCCCAAAAGAGATTGCCAAAGAGCGGATATCGTCCATTTCTTTTCTTGAGTAGCCGGCAATACCGGGGATTTTTATAGCTTTTGCGATTCCGCCGTTTTTGAGGGTTTCTTTTACCGGTTCAAAGGTTGATTCCATCAAAATATCGCCAATATCAAAAAGTTCCAGCCCGAATCTTGCATCTGGTTTGTCAGAACCGAATCTATCCATGGCTTCTTGCCAGGTTATTCTGGTGAATGGCGGTTTTACCTCGACATTTGCGGCTTTAAAGGCTTCAACAATAAGTCCTTCCGTCAAATTAATGATATCTTCCTGCCCGACAAAAGACATTTCAATATCAACCTGAGTAAATTCAGGCTGTCTGTCGGCTCTGAGGTCTTCATCACGGAAACATCTTGCAATCTGGTAATATCTTTCAAGTCCGCCGACCATCAAAAGCTGTTTAAAAATCTGCGGGGACTGCGGAAGCGCATAGAATTTACCCTCCTGAACACGGCTCGGAACGAGGTAATCACGTGCCCCTTCCGGCGTTGTATTAATCAAAATAGGGGTTTCAACTTCCATAAAATCAAGATTATTCATATAATCTCTGATTGCGCGCACGATATCATGGCGCAGTTTAAGATTATTAACCATTGCCGGACGGCGGATATCGAGATATCTGTATTTCAGTCGGATATCTTCTTTTGTATCGTCAGAAGAAAGTTCAAACGGCAAAAGTCTAGCTTTTGACAGGATTTCAACTTTTTCCGGATACATTTCGATTTCGCCGGTTTTTAAATCGGGATTGTAGGTTTCAGGCGGGCGTTTTGTGATTTTTCCTGTAACCTGAATTACAAATTCGTCTTTAATACCTGAAAATATATTATGAACTTCAGGATTAATCTGCGGATCAGCAACAACCTGAAAAAATCCGGTTTTATCTCTCAATTCGATAAAAATAATACCGCCCAAATCTCTTACCGCTGAAACCCAGCCCGCAAGAGTAACAGTTTCATTAATGTTATCAATACTCAATGTTTCGTTATAATGCGTTTTCATCGATGTTTGTGTAATCATTTCATACTCTTTCTACTAATCAACCTGTATTTATAAATTTATAATAAACAGATTTTATAATCAATTTTTTAATATAGGGCGAAAGATTCATGCGGTTTTTTCATGATTGGTGTGGTTGTTAGGGGTGCAGCCATGTCTCGGGATTTGTGCGGGGTTCGATGGTGTGGGAGGGGTTTTGTTGAGGCGGGGATGGAGGGATTTTGCGGGATATTTTATGGTTTTTAGCGAGCAAAAGAAAGAACCGTTGGTTTGCAACGGTTTTAGTGAGGTATTTTGTTTGTTTTTTTTATTTTTTCTTGTTTTTTATGGATTTTTGGTGGTGTGGTTTAGTTATCTTTGCCTAGGTGCCATCTGAGG
>URHD01000027.1 GCA_900547585.1 uncultured bacterium
TTGTTCTTTTCAAAGGACGTGCGCCGTAAATCGGGTTAAAACCTTTTGTTGCAAGAAGTTCCTTTGCATCGGGCGTGATTTCAAGTGTGATATCCTTGTCTGCAAAGAGCTTTTTAAGGTTTACAAAGTAAATATCCACGATTGCACCCAGCTGCGCAAGTGTCAGTGCCTTGAAGAACACAATTTCATCAATTCTGTTAAGGAATTCGGGTTTAAAATGCGCTTTCATCAGCTCCATAACCTGTTCTTTGGTTTTATCGAACTCGGTGGCGGAAAGCATTGAATTAACAGTGTTTTCAAGAATAATATTGCTTCCGATGTTGCTTGTCATGATGATAAGCGTGTTTTTAAAATCAACAGTACGCCCCTTTGAATCGGTCAAACGGCCGTCATCAAGGATTTGGAGCATAATGTTAAATACATCAGGGTGCGCCTTTTCGATTTCGTCAAAAAGCACAACAGAATAGGGTTTTCTGCGCACACGTTCGGTGAGCTGGCCACCTTCATCATATCCGACATACCCAGGAGGCGCTCCTACAAGCCTTGCGACTGAGTGTTTTTCCATATATTCGGACATATCAATACGAATCAAGGCATCTTCATCGTTAAACATAAACTCCGCAAGCGCTTTTGCCAATTCTGTTTTACCAACACCGGTCGGGCCGAGGAAAATGAACGAGCCAATCGGACGGCGCGGGTCCTTTAAGCCGGAACGGGCACGTCTGATTGCGTCAGCAACCACTTCAACAGCCTCATCCTGTCCGATAACGCGTTTGTGGATTTCATCCTCCATGCGCAAGAGTTTCATCATTTCGCTTTCAACGAGTTTTGAAACCGCAATACCCGTCCATTTGCTGACAACTTCCGCGATATCGTCTTCATCGACTTCTTCTTTCAGAAGCTGATTTTTTGTATCAGGTTTTTGAGCGCCTGATACAGCGAGTTCAAGTTTTTTTTGCAACTCGATGAGTTTTCCGTATTTCAGTTCCGCAGCGCGCTCAAGGTCGGTTTCGCGCTCGGCTTCATCGATTTGGCGTTTAACTTTTTCAATTTCTTCTTTAATTTGCGCTTCTGATGTAATCGAGCTTTTTTCAAGCTCCCACTGGGTCTTGAGTTTTGTGATTTTTTCGTCCAAATCATTAATCTGGTTGTTCAGATTGTCGATTTTCTTGATATTATCGTCATTTTGGTCTTCTTTTTTGATTGCCTGACGTTCGATTTCAAGCTGCATTTTTTGACGCACCATCGAATCGATTTCTTCGGGCATAGAATCAATCTCAATTCTGATAGAAGAAGCTGCCTCATCAATCAAATCAATCGCCTTATCCGGCAGGAATCTGTCAGTTATATATCTGTCTGAGAGTTTTGCCGCAGCAATTAGCGCCGAGTCCTTGATTCTGATTCCATGGTGAACCTCGTAGCGCTCTTTCAGACCTCTTAAAATACTGATTGTGTCCTCGACGCTTGGTTCTTCAACCATTACGGGCTGAAAACGGCGTTCAAGAGCGGCATCTTTTTCTATATATTTACGGTATTCGTTGATTGTCGTGGCACCAACTGTTCTTAAAACGCCCCTTGCGAGCATTGGTTTTAGGAGGTTTCCTGCGTCCATTGAACCTTCTGTTGCACCTGCGCCGACTACCGTATGCAATTCATCAATAAACAGGATAATTTCGCCAGCAGAAGCCTCAACTTCTTTCAAAACGGCTTTCAAACGTTCTTCAAATTCGCCTCTGAACTTTGCACCGGCAACCAGAGCGCCCAAATCGAGCGCAATTAATTGAGTATTTTTAAGGCTTTCAGGCACATCGCCCCTGATTATTCGCTGGGCAAGTCCTTCAACAATTGCTGTTTTACCTACGCCCGGTTCGCCTATTAAAACAGGGTTATTTTTGGTTCTACGGTTCAAAACCTGAATTATTCGTCTTACTTCCTCATCTCTGCCGATAACAGGGTCAAGTTTCCCGCGTTTTGCAAGGTCTGTGAGGTTTGTTGAGTATTTTTCGAGCGCTTTGAAATTGTTTTCTGCATCTTTTGTGTCCACTTTATTTTGCCCCCTGATTTTTTTCATTTCGTTTAAAATTTTATCATCTGTAATCCCGAATCTATTGAAAAGCGTCTCAATTTGGGAATTATCGAGCTCATTTACCGCCATCAGAATATGTTCAATGCTGATATAAGAATCTTTGAGTTTTTCAGCTTCTTCTTTTGCAAGATCGAACATTTTTATAGTTTCCGTAGAAAGATAAAGCTGCCCGCTGCCAACAGGCGAGCTGACTTTGGGAAGATTGTTAATCATCGACATAACAGCGTCCTGAAAAGCAGGTTTGTGCATGCCCAGGGCGTTTGCGTAGTCCTGAGCGATTCCATCCTTCTCCTCCATCATTGCAAGAACGATATGAACGGGCTCCATTTGCGTATTTTGAAACTCGGACATAAGTTCCTGTGCTTTTGCCATAATATTCTGGGTATAATCCGTCAATCTGTTAAAATCAATCATTTGAAACCTCTTTTCGTTTCTTTATATTTTCATTTTAAGGAGTTTTTTTCAAAAATCAGAAAAATTAATGATTAATTAATTTTTGGTTGGAATAATCAGGTCAAGATAAATGTTAAAACAAATATTAAGTGCACTTTTTACACGTATTGATTTTTTCAAAAAAACTTGATAAAATGTATTTTACAAATCCCGCTTGGGGAACAAACCTGTTTAAATAACGTCTTTACAGAATATAAACATTGGAAACGGAAAAGCAATTTGAAGATTTATTGTTAAAATTTATTACAAACTAGCAATTTTTTCAAAGAGCAAGTGTTTATATAAGTGTGAAGGTTATGAAAAGTTTATTGTGTGAAAGGA
This sequence comes from uncultured bacterium, assembly GCA_900547585.1. Taxonomy (GTDB): domain Bacteria; phylum Cyanobacteriota; class Vampirovibrionia; order Gastranaerophilales; family Gastranaerophilaceae; genus Spyradomonas. Next base: position 2,861 of record URHD01000027.1, read on the forward strand.
AAGTATAAATGCTAGAAAGAATTACAGAGTTCGTACAGGCATTCCTGATGGGTTTTTACGAAGCAGCACCGGTTTATGTAACAGTTGAAACTAAAGACTATTACAATAACTAGTTTTGTTGGAGAAGGAAAAAGATTTTTTGAAAACCGGATTTTTTGTCCGGTTTTTCTGTTTTCAGAATATAATATAATTGAGATTGCGACCCTGAAATAAATTCAGGGCGGCAGATTAATTAATAAAGGATTAACGGAGAGAAATTATGAATAAATTATGGGCAAAATACGCAAGCGTGCTGGTTGACTACTCTACAAAGGTCAAAAAAGGCGATTTAGTAATAATTAGAGCAACAAGCCACGAAGCGCAGCCTCTTGTGAAAGAAATATACAAGCAGGTTCTCCTAAAAGGCGCAAATCCCGTTGTGAAAACGGCAATGGAGGGGCTTGCTGAAACTTTTATCAAATACGCAAGCGATGAACAGCTCGAATACATTGACCCGATGACCGAAATCGAGTACGAAAAAGCGGATGTACTGATTTCTATCGGCGCTCCGACCAATACAAAATCAATGGCAAAAGCTGATTCAAAAAAAATGGGCAAACGCTCGGCAGCAACAAGAGAACTCTCAAACAAAATGCTCGAACGCTCCGCAGAAGGTTCTTTAAAATGGGTTATTGCTGATTTTCCGACAAATGCGCTCGCTCAGGAAGCAAAAATGTCGCTCGAGGAATACACAGAATTTTTGATTAACGCCTGCTATTTGAATTTGGACAATCCGGTTGAAAAATGGCAGCAAATTGATAAAGAGCAACAAAGATTAGCTGATTATTTGAACAAAACAACAAAACTCCACATAATCGGCGAAGAAACCGACATAACTTTCGACACCACAGGCAGAAAATGGCTAAACTGCTCCGGTCAATGCAACTTCCCGGACGGCGAAATCTATACTTCACCGGTCGAAGACAGCGCTAACGGTACGATTTACTTCGATTTTCCGCAGATTTACAGAGGAAACGAAGCTCACAAAGTCAGAGTGCGCCTTGAAAACGGAAAAGTCGTCGAAGCAAGCGCGGAAAAGGGCGAAGATTACTTCCTTGATATGATTAATCAGGACGAGGGCGCAAGATTCGTCGGCGAAATCGCAATTGGCACGAACAACATGATTCAAGAGATAACCGGCAACATCCTTTTCGACGAAAAAATCGGCGGAGCAATCCATATGGCGCTCGGTGCATCTTATCCCGAAGCAGGCGGAAAAAATCAGTCCGGCTTGCACTGGGATTTGATTAAAAACATGAAAAACGGCTCCGAAATTTACGCGGACGATGTTTTGATTTATAAAGACGGGAAGTTTGTAATATAGAAATGTGTGTTGACCTGCTTATGCAGGGAATGACGGCATTTTTGTCATTCCCTAAAAACGTGAATCTCAGGAATAAGCAGGACAAGATTGGAAATTATGAAAGAACAGAATTGGATTGAAAAAGACCTGAAATACGTCTGGCATCCCGACACCCAGATGAAAGAATATGAAAACTCCGAGCCGATTTTGATTGAAAAAGGCAAGGGAATTTACGTCTGGGATGATAAAGGCAACAAATACATCGACGCAGTAGCCTCCTGGTGGGTAAATACGCTCGGACACTCGAATGAAAGGCTGAACAGGGCGCTTTTTGAGCAAGCAGAAAAAATAGAGCACATTTTGCTTGCAGGGTTTACGCACAAACCGGCAATTGAGCTTGCACAAAGGCTTGTAGAGCTTGCCGGAGAGCCTTTTTCAAAGGTTTTTTATTCGGACAACGGCTCGACCGCAGTAGAAGTTGCACTAAAAATGGCTTATCAGTTCTGGTATCAGTCAGGGCGCCCTGAAAAGAAAAAATTCGTTGCAATGACCGATTCTTACCACGGCGATACGCTCGGTTCGGTTTCTGTGGGCGGGATTGCGCTATATAAAAAGGTTTTTGAACCGCTGGTTTTTGAAACAATCGAGGTTCCTGCGCCGTATTGTTACAGGTGCCCCAGAGGGTGCGAAAAAGGGGAATGCTCGATTGATTGCATTGAATTTGTGGAAAAAACCTTTAAAAATCACCACAATGAAATAGCCGCAATGATTGTTGAGCCGCTTATTCAGGGTGCAGCCGGAATGAGGATGTATCCGCCCGAATATCTCGCAAAAATCCGTGAATTATGCAACAAATATAATATTTTAATGATTGATGATGAGGTAGCAATGGGCTTCGGGCGCACAGGCAAGTATTTTGCGTTCGAACATGCCGGCATAAAGCCCGATATTTTCTGTGTGGCAAAAGGAATAACGGCGGGTTATATTCCGCTTGCGGCAACGATTACAACAGATAAAATTTACAATGCTTTTTACGATGATTATGCAAAAGCAAAAGCTTTTTACCACGGGCACAGCTTCACAGGGAACCCTCTGGCGTGTGCGGTTGCGGTTGAAAACTTAAAAATTCTGGAAGAAGAAAAAATTATCGAAAATTTGCCTGAAAAGTGCGAATATTTCAAAAAATCAATGGAAAAATTCAGAGATTTAAAACATGCCGGAGATGTTCGCCATCTCGGGATGATAGGGGCGATTGAGCTTGTAAAAAACAAAGAAACAAAAGAGCCCTACTCATTTTCAGAGAGAATGGGACATCGGGTTTATCTTGAAGCGCTAAAACTCGGTGCGATTTTGCGTCCAATCGGCAATGTGATTTATTTTATCCCGCCCTACGTGATTACGAACGAAGAAATTGACAAATTGACGCAAATTGCGTATGAGGCAATAAAAATTGTAACTGAAAATTAAAAAACGCCTCTTTTTGAGGCGTTCTCTTTAGTCATTTCTGTTAAGGTTCTTCATATCCAGTTTTAGCCAGTTTCCGCGCTCGGGATTTACGAATTCAGCAAGGTGAACGAGTTCGTGGCATTCTGTGTTGTTATCAATAAAGAATCTATTGTCGCACATCACCTGAAAATGATAAGTTTTTTGCATTTTATCGAGTTCATACGAGTTGAAAGACTGGGTCAGGTGCTGGGTAATCCAGTCTGCAACACCGATTCCGTAGTTTTCATGCGCTGCCTGATTTATAGCTTTTGCGAGGGTGCCGGTGATAATCATTCCGTTGCTTCCCTCAGTTTTTTTGATGATTCCGAGTCGTGCAAGCGCAAGGCAGTATTTATCAATTGCATTTCTCCTTGCAATGTTAAATTTAGGGCGCTCTTCATCTTTAACTTTTATTGTAAAATAGTTTTCATCTTCATATTGAATCTCGAATTTCTGAGAATCAAGAAGAAGTTGTTTTAAATGTTCTGTTTTTACATTTTTTTCGTAGGTTGTTGACTCTGTCATAGTAAATTCTGCTTTATGGCAAGATTTTATTTCATCAATAAGCTCATCATTAAAACCCATTGCCCTGCAAAAGTTTTCAATAACAGCCGGAGCCGAAGCGCCTGCCCGGGAAACCTTTTGCAAGCTCAAACTCTGGCTTAAATAGCTGCTACCCGATGATTTTACAATAACTTTATCTTTATCTACTACTTCAATATTTGAAATTCCGCAGCCTCCACCTGTTATGCAGGCTGTAAAATATTTTCCTTCTTTAAGCATGCCCAGCTTGTTCAGTCGCTTTGTCATTGCAAGACCGGTTCCCATTGCGTCCTGAAGCACCTTAAATTTCATATCAGGAGCAACTTCTATGCCTTTTTCGGACAAACGTTCCTTAAAATTGCTGAAATCCAAATCTTTTAACGGCTTGTTATCAGCATTTCTATGATTTGGCAGATAAAACGCAAAATCTTTCGAAGTATAACTCGGAATGAAAATTGCAACATTTTTCAGTGCGTTTTCTTCGGCAGCATAGCCCTTTTCTTTTACGGTTTTTTTGTTGTCTTTCTGTATTCTTCCAATTTTTTTGATTATCTGGTTTATAAAATCTTCACTGTTCTGAAATTTACTTTTTCCTAAATCGTTTACTGTTGTATTTTCCCTATAAAACGCTTCATCTTTAGGTGTAGAAGCATAATATATTTTACAAGACCCCTCTCTTTGTGAACCGCCAATATCAAATGTAATATTGCTCCTGAATGTCTGATTTTTGGGCGCAAAAGACTGTGTGCGCATATTGACTTGCATTTTTATCTCCTTTTTACAAGACTCTGTTTTCTCTGGTTTTGTCCGTGATTTTCACGTCATAATTTATCAATTTCAAATATTTCCTGAATAGCGAATCGTATGACTGAGGAATTTTTTCAAATTTGTCCCTTATTTTTGCCGGAGCTTTGATGTTTTCGGTGTCTTTTAGCAGGTATTTGTCCGACATAAGGATTGTGTATTCTTTATTAAAGTCAATGGGGATAAATCTTTTGGTATTTTTTTCCCTTATTTTTATTGCATCAGCATAGGTTGCATCGGATTTGCCGTTGTTGATTTCTTTGATGAGTGTTCTGTTCACCTGAATGTCTGACCACTGAATTAGCGCGTTTCTTGTGCGTGATTTCAGGTTGTTCTGGACATTTTCAAGCACTAAATCAAAAAGTTCCTTGCCGTTTATCTTGCCTACACGCACCATTGAAAGATTTTCACTCACGCCGTCAAACATTTTCATCAAGTCCATGTTATTAAAGGTGCTGCGTTTTTCGTTGCTTTTCAGACCATTTCTGAAGATTGTTGAGGGGATTCCGACCGCATCAATTTCAGGATATTTTCGTCTTACGGCCCTTTTTATTGCGCTGGTGATGTAATTTGCCAGAACATTGTTCGAATACCTGATAGAATCGTCAAGCAAAAGCTCCTCGGTGTTTCCGCTGTAATCCTTGAAATAAACAAGCGGAACAAGATCCTCTTTTATGTTTACATTGACAAATTCCTGAAGTCTGGCGTCTTTTCTGGCGCGGGATTCGTATTTTTCGGTTTCAATTTTCTTTGCGCGAATTTCTTCGAGTTTTCCCTCATCATTAAATTTAAGCTGTATGCCGCGTAGAAACTTATTTCCCTGACCATGCGACAGGATAAACGTATTTCCCCTCAAAATCTCAAATTCCTTGTGGTCATGCCCGTTTAAAATGAGATTTATCCCGGGAATCCGGTCTGCAAGCATCGCAGAGATTTTGTTTCCGGTATGAGAAAGGAGAACGACAGCGCCATCAGGATACTTTTCTTTAAACTGGGAAACATGGTATTTTACGACCCTGATTGTCTTTCTGAGGTCTTTTTCTTCAAGAAGTGCGTCATTTTTGTTGGAATTGTCATAAAATCTCGTCTTTTTCAGCAAACCGGGGTTATAATAGTTCATACTCGGGATAGTTACGCCAAGAACGAGCACTTTGTTAACAATATCGGGGTTTTTGCTGTCCGGAATGTTGTAAAGTTTGTAAGTATCGATGTTTGAGTTTTCTCTTATAAGCTTATCCGCAACAGGTGAATGTGAACGGTCAATATTCGTGAGGACTGTGCTGACCGGTGCACGGTCAAACTTCTTCAAAAGCCACTCATCTCCGCCGTCAAAGCAATGATTGCCCGGTGTGTAAACAGCGTCAAATTTGTTTTTGCTGCCGGCAGCCATTTTTGCAGTATAAATCATTTTTGTCAAAAAATTGTACTGAATATCGCCGTTTGAAAACTGTGGATTTGTTAAAAAACCCCTTTTTGATGGATTCATGAAGAAGTCGCCTGCGATTGCAAAGAGATTTAGAGTGCTTTTTTCAGATGATTTTTCAAAAAGGTCCTTTTTGTTCATCTGGATGGCTTTCATCATTTGCGGCATGCTCAAAATGTCACCATGGTTGTCTGCTGTGGAAACGATGTTTACCTGAGCCGATTTAAATGCGGTTTTATCCTGATTTATCTTGTTCACATACATAAAAGCGCCCTCTCTGTATTTACTATAAGCCGCTGAATAAAGTTTTTTGCTAGTTTTCGGGAATTATATTAAGTTTTGTTAATGAAAATATACTTTTTATATAAAAAAGAGGCAATTTTTATTTCTTGAAATTGTTTATATAAGTACGAGAGATATTAAGAGAAACAGAGAAAAGACAGCCAACCACAGGAGGAACCAATGTCAAGAGTACTTATTTCAATGCCCGAAAAATTTTTGGAAGAAATCGACACAGTAGCAGGAAATGAAAACCGTTCTAGAAGCGAACTGATTAGAGAAGCGCTCAGAACATACATTCACCGCAACAAAGTCAGAGAAAACACACTCGCAGCTAAAAATGCAGCTATTCTTGAGGCATTACTGGACTAACGTCAAAATTTGACGAACTAATGGGGATTTCAGAAAAACTAGACTAAAGGCTTTGAGGCAATACTAATTGATGGGGAAGATTTATACAAAAGCGGCATAATTTTGCCGCTTTTTTGCAATTATAAAGAAAAGATTGGACAAAATATCTATTTATACTTCTCCTTTTGAGGGATAAATTTCTAAACAGGCGCGTTTAAAATCAGAAAAAAGGAGAAAATTATGGAGCTTAAAGAAAAAGCGGCTGATTTTACGCTGAAAGGTATAAACAAAGACGGCGAAGAATTCGAGTTCACACTCTCGAACTATCTGGGCAAACCCGTTGTGTTATTTTTCTACCCGGGCGATTTCGGAAGCAAATGCACGCTGGAAGCCCAGGATTTCAGCGACCATTTTGCAAATCTTTCCGATGTCGTTGAGGTTGCAGGGATTAGCATGAATGATTTAGATTCCCACAGAGAATTTATTAAAAAATATGATTTAAAAATACCGCTACTTTCCGACCCTGACGCATTTGCCGTAAAATCATACGGAATCTGCGAGGCAACCGATTTGGAACACAAGGAATTTGTGCGTTCTACGTTTTTGATTGACAAAGGCGGCAAAATCGTCGCAATGTGGAAAGATGTAAACGTAAACGGCCACGCCGAAGATGTTCTTATGGAGCTTAAAGGGTGTGAATAATACAAATCTCGGGCTTACATTCTCTCCGGAGCGCTGACGGCAAGAATTCCCAGGGCATTTTCAATAACAATCGCAACTGATTTTACCAGAGCGAGCCTTGCTGCAGTGAGCTCTTTGTCGTCCGACAAAACCCTTGAAAATGTGTAGAATTGGTGGAATGCGCCTGCTAGTTCCTGCAAATATTTGCAAAGCATATACGGAGCCCTGTGATTTGCAGCAGCAAGAATCAGCGGTTTGAATTCTTCAAGCTTGAGAACAAGTTTTTTGGCCGAAGCAGCAGATTTTTCATCATCAACAGCCCACAACGCATTAAGATTTGCATTCATTATTGCGTTTTTAAGCTCATCTTCAGAGAAAAGAGCGGGTTTTGAGGCTTTTGTTTCAACGTCAATTCTTTCCGAAGTAGCATTTCTGAAAATCGAGCAGGCGCGGGCATGCGCATATTGGACATAGAACACAGGATTTTCATCCGTGTTGGATTTTGCCAGTTCAATGTCAAAATCCAGCGTTGTATTGATATCGCGAATAATCATCCAGTATCTGGTCGCATCAACGCCCACTTCATCAATCAAATCCTCAAGCGTTACCATATTTTTACGCTTGCCCATGCGGGTTTGTTCGCCGTTAATAACAAGATTTACCAGCTGACCGAGCAAAACTTCGAGTTTTTCAGGATTATGCCCCAGAGCTTCAATAGAAGCCTTCATTCTCGGCACATAACCATGGTGATCTGCGCCCCAGATGTTTATTAAACGGTCAAAGCCACGTTCAAATTTATCAAAATGATATGCAATATCCGCTGTCAAATAAGTATTCGAACCGTCGGATTTTCTAAGAACTCTGTCCTGATCATCGCCGTAATTTGAGGATTTGAACCACAGAGCGTCGTCTTTTTCAAACAAAAGTCCTTTTTCTTGCAATTTTTTAACGCAGTCTTCAACTTTGCCTGATTTATGCAAATCCAGCTCCGAATAAAACGTATCAAAATGAGTATTGAATTTTTTCAAAAGCTCTTTTTGCAATTCGAGCATATGGAGCCTTGCATAGTCGGAAAGAACTTTCAATTGTTCATCTGAAAGCTCTTTTGTCAAAGTTTTTGCAAATTCCGGATTGTCTTTAACAAAGGATTTTGCGAGCGGAATCAAATAATCGCCCGGGTAGTAGCTTTTTCTTTCAATTTCATCAGCAGGGAAATCAATTTTCTCGCCTAATTCCTGTAAAACCCTGATATGCAAGGATTTCCCAAGATTTTTAATTTGATTTCCAGCATCGTTTATATAAAATTCCTGAGAAACATCATATCCGGCAAATTTGAGCAAATTAGCCAGCGCACTGCCCATTGCTGCCCATCTGCCATGCCCTATATGAAATGGGCCGGTCGGATTCGCAGAAACGTATTCAAGAAGAACTTTTTCGCCGTGTCCTGAATCGTTAGAGCCAAATTCCCGCTTCTCGTTCAAAATTTCTGCGATTATGGAGTTGAGGAAACTTTTACCGAGCTTAAAATTTATAAAACCGGCAACAGTGTTAACTTCGACATCGTTTTCTTTGATTTCGGCTGCAATGTTTTGCGCAATCACTACAGGCGGCAGTTTTGCGAACCTTGCAAAAGACGAAACATTTACGGCAAAATCGCCGAAATCTTCGTTTTTCGGCGTTTCTGCGTTTAAAATATAAGTGTTAGCTGCGGTCATTTGACCGAGTTTTTCATTTTTCAGCGCGGATTTGACCGCTTTGTCCGTTATTTCAGTAATATATTGTTTTAGCATAGTGATAAAATTATAACCAAAACAAAAAAAAATGTTAAATATCGGGCAATTTTTAAGAATTAATGAGCGCAATGACCGCACTGATGTCCGGATTCGTGGTGGTGTTCGCCGTGATGATGCGAGCAGTTAGCGCTTTTGACCTGCGCAAGCGAGCCGTTTAAAAATACTTCAACAGCTTCATCAGCAGAGCCCTGAACGCCCGCATACAGCTCGATTCCGTAATTATCAAGAGCAGAAACTGCACATCCGCCAATTCCGCCGCAAATAAGCACCTGCACGCCCGCATTTTTCAACACATCCGCAATTGCAGCATGCCCGCTGCCCTCAGTGCTGATGATTTCAGAATTAACAACCTTGTTATCCTCGATTTCATATAGTTTTACGGCTTCTGTGTGTCCGAAATGTTGAAAAACCTGCCCGTCTGCGTAAGTAACAGCAATTTTCATGAAAATTCTCCTTATTTAATACACGTTATAACAATTCTACGACTTCAAAGCGACAAAATCAATTTTGCTTCTTTATATTCCGTTACAAACTAACAAAAAAAGATTTTTACAACTTTTAATATTGAAAAAAACAGAATATATGGAAAATAGATATTTATATGAGAATTTTACCGGTTAAATTACACACTCCCGCGTTTTCAGGCAGACGTGACGACAGAAATACAGCCTCCCAGCTCGCAAAAAACAATGATTATGCGCTCACCGAAAATAATCAGCAAAGAATAGAAAAGGCAATTGAAAATCTCGGCAAAGAAAAAGGCGAAAACAACATAAAATTTCTGCTAAATACCGCAGAAAATCTCCAATACTACACAAATATAACAAACAGTGCAAAGCCAAGACACGACTGGAAAATGCAGCTCAAAAAAGCCGCGCAAAGCTCACTGGCTGTTTCTGACCCGATATTAAAAGAAAAATTCGCAAATGAAATCAACCGCGTTTTTGATACGCAAAAACCGCTCACCGAAGATGAAAAAGCAATACTGGAATCTAAAAGCTTCTTACTCAAACACATTAACAAAGCCGAATTAGACGGGGAAAAGAACACAAATATAAAAAATATTGAAAAAAATCTCGAACATTTTATAGTTTCATCAGAAATCCCTCTTAAACAAAAAAGATACATACTTAATCGCTTTGAATATCTGCTAAGCCCCGATTACCAGATAAATCCACAGCTTGAGAACAAAAGAACCGTTGTTCTTGCCGAGCTGCTCAACGATATTGTTGTAGATACCGGTTCAAAAATACCCAACACAAAAGCCATTAACCAGAAAAGCCACGGAATGTGCGCTGCAATTTCCATTTCAAGAAAACTAATGTCCTATGAATACAAAAAAGATTACGTGGATACCGTACTATCAGAGCTTGATGACAACAACACAATGATGGTTTACGACATTGCTGACATAGGTTCGGGCAAAAAAGTGCCAGTCACAAAAACCGACATAAATTTTATTGATGCAATGAACAAAGGGTACAGAATAGTTGACGCATCTACTGTGCAGTGGATGAACATTGCTGATATGACCGGCGTAAACAACAAACCCGGCCGTATTTATTCAGGATTTGACCCCGAAAATATGGGAACTTTTCAGGATGCTCATTATTTAGCACCATTTGCAGATGAAAATTTGCAATCAAAACAGAGCTATTATCAAGCTTTAATTACGGCAAAGGACAAAATTGATTCAGCCAAAACAGCCAAACTGGTGCATGAACTGAGCACAAAAGAGCGTTTCCAAAGACTCGAATCGGACTTAAAAATGGTGCAGGAGCTCGACAACAGCCTTGTGCAGGAACTAAAATCCGCAATTCCGTCACTTACCCGGCAACAAGCAGCCGAACTCAAATCAAATCTTCTTTCACTCGAGGTAAAACTATCCTCACAAATAGACAAAATCAAGGAGGATACGAAAAAATATCATTTTCTCCCGAACGAAGAAGATGTTGTCAAAAAACAGAAAATTAAAGACTTCCTGCTGTGCAAATCTCCGCAAAAAGTTGATAAAGACGCTCTGGAAAAGCACATCAGCAACATAAAAGACATAATTGAAATGTCAAAATCGATTTCTGAGAAAATCAACCCCGAGTCAACGCTGGCACAAAAAATAAGAAATGACAGAAAACTCTTTGAAGCTGCGGCAGCATACAGAACTAGCCTGATTTTCGGCTTATACGACAGGGATTTGAGAACAGACTCGATGATTCACTACAATATTCCCGACTCAGAAACAATCCTTGCGCAGAATATCAGACAAACCGCAGAACACATAAGAAAAACCTCGGATGAAAGGTACATAAATCATTTCAGCAAAACCTTTAATATTGAACCTGACAAAGAAACGGTTGTAAAACTACTTGATGACCTTGAAAATACTGTTAATCAGACTTTGACCTCACAGATGGATCAGCTTTATCATTTTCTCGGGCTCAATAGCCGAACCGCTGATTTGCTGGCGCAGGTTAAATCAGTAAAATCTGCAATTGAACACAAAGACAACAACGAGCTTAAAAACACAGCCATAGGACTTGGAATCAAGCCTGACAAAACAAAAGTACTCGAAAAACTTGCAGAATATGAAGAAATTTTGTCTAACAACCCCTCACAGGAAGAATACGTAGAAATCTTCAACAAACTAGGCAACAAAAGCCAGCTTCAGACCTTTGCTGATACGTACGAAATAGTTTCCGAAGAGATTGAAAATGCTGATGAAGAAACAGAATCACAAATTATAGAAAATCTGAACAAAGCTCACAATTTGCCCGAAAATGCCTCAATTCAAGACTCGAAAAACGCACTTTACAAAACCGCACAGTTTTTTAACCAGATTTCCGGAAACATTTCGATGATACGGGATGTTATGACAATAGAAGACGAAAGCGGCAGGCTTCTCAACACAGCAAACCCGAACGCCATCATCACAGAGGCAATGGAAAAAGAAGGCAGGATTTTAAGAGGCGATGAGCTGGCAAAACTATATTCTCGCTACAGCGCCATTGATAAACTTCGTTCTCAGGATGAATTTTCGTCAAGACAGGGCAAAATTTCCGACCCCACACTGTATAAATATACAGAGCCGGAGAAAGAAACAATCAAAAAAATTAAAAAATCGCTCAACGCAATGGCTGCAGATACCAATCGCGAGCTGATTTCAATCTTCCGTGAAATAAAAAAACCGCTGGAAGAAGCTGCCAGACAGGATGGTATTGATTCGGGAAGTTACTGGGCAATGCCGGAAGCGAAGTCGGGGCTTTATTCGGCGCAACAGGCTAAAATTTTGCAGCAATTAACAGGAAAGCCCTATCAAATAACAGAAGATTTAGAAAAAGGCTTCAAATCAATTAAAAATACCCCAAATTCCGGAATCACAGGAACCAACGTGTTCCATGACCAGCCCGGCGGTCATGCTATGTATGTAGCCGAAATTTCTAACCATAACGGCAAAGAAATAATTTATCATGACAATTCCTGGGGTGCATCAGAGCACGAAAATGTCTGGGTTGACTCAGAAGGCTTGACCAGAACGGATTACAGCGACAACAGAGGCGGGAAACTCGGTTATATCACTAACAACAAATGGCAAAACGGAAATTATATAAGCAATATTTCTAACGCAAGCGGAAAATTCCGTCCCGAGCATGTAGCCTCCAAACAAATTAACAGGCTTAAAAACGAAACCCCGTACGATTTTCCGATGCTCAAAGATTTTATAATCCCCGGCGTGCCCAATAACAAAGCAAACGACCTCGCTGAGGCAATAAAAGACACAATATTTATGCCGGATACGATTTTTATTGATGACTTTGAAAAACTCGCAAAAAATATGACAGTGAGACAGGTTAACGCCGCAAAAACTGCCAGCAAAACCGCGGTTGACTCTTATTATAAAGAAATAAGACTTATAGACAGCAGACTTGAGGTGACGCCGTTCAATAAAGGCGTCACCTCAGAACAAGCCTATGATAGGCTTGCCGATAATGACATTTTGAAGGTCGTTTTTGAAAAAGCAGCTTTTGAAAAAAGTTATGATTTCAGCTCAAAATGGAAAGATCTCGCAAAAATCAATTCAGTAAAAGAGCTTGAACCCCTAAAAGCAGAACAGAAAAAAACAGCGAGAGAGAATTTTGAATATGCGTTCGCAAAAGACCCGAAAATCCTCTATGCATATGCACTTAACAAGAACAAAAACCATTTGCTGAAAATTCTCAACACAGTGCTTGAGCAAAATAATATAAAAATTACGGAAAAGCAGCAATTTGATATAGTGCAGAAAACAGCAATGTACGAAAAAGATGAAATAAAGGGATTTGACGGAAGCCTGAAAACCACAATCGACTTTATGGTTAACAAAGTTCTGGCACAATTTGACAAAACACTACCCTCCTCGCCTCAAACACAAAAAGCCAGAGAACAACTCAGAACAGAGCTTACTATAGACCTTTCAAACGGGCTGTATTTCAACCTCCATGACCTCGAAAAGGACACAGATTTGCAGGTTGCAATAAAAAATTACATTGACCGCAAATACAACCCGGAAACTGATGAAGAATTTGTAGAAATTTACAAAAAACTCCAGAATATGACAACAGAGGAGTTCAGAAAAGAAACCGCAGACGCCTCAGATGAGGATATGGCGCTCAAAAACATCAGCGGGTATGAGATTTTGCAAAAATACACCTCAATGAACGAGCCAATCCGTAATCTGGTTTCCAACCTTGTTTTCCAGAAACATCTTCTCGGCGCAATTAATCTTTCTGAAACAGAACCTTCCTACAAATACAAAAAACTGCAAAAGAAAGTATCAGGCGCCACATATGTAAAAGGCCGCACTTATGACGATTTGTACCGGAGATTTAACCTTTCGCTGCAATCTCTTACTTACCGAAGAATGTTCAATAAAAACAAAGCCGATGCATATCGAAAATACGGTGCATTCCCAGCATATCCCTACATCGACATACTGGACAATACAATGCTAAAAGCCAAGCTTGAGCAGGTGGAAAATATTGTTCACCAGAGCCTCGACAGCATAAAAAGCGGAAAAATTAACCTGTTTGCATACGAACAAACCGAAAAGGCTGAAAAATTCCTCGACAGTTTGCCTAAAAACAAGAAACTGACTAATGTTCAGTATAAAATTTTGAAAACAATTGCAGCTGAATTCATAAGCGCAAATTATGATGATCAGAATATTGCACGTTCTGTTAATTCTGCGCAGCAGCTTTTGGGACTTCCCCCAGATGCTACTGTAAAAGAGTTTAAGGAGGCATTTGAGCCCTGGAGAACGGAAATTACGGCGATAAAGAATCTCAGCTCGACCAGAGATATACAAGATTCAATAAAAGTCGAATCCATGTCGCTTAAAGAAAAAATGAACATACTTGTTGATACAGACATCCCCAAAAGATTCAGAGGTACGGTCAAAAAATCGCTAAATGACTGGATAAATGAAGAAATCAAAGGCGCAGGCGCTTTCTATGACAAATTGCTTGAAAAACGCGTTATTGAATCAAAAATATCGCAAAACAGCAGAAATAATCTAACAGACAGTGAAAAAACAGCCTTTCTTGACAAACTCGGTCTGCAAATTCAAAAGATTAAAAATGCACTCGAGGCACAAAGATACAATGCAATTTCAATAAACATGCACTACGTAAATATGCTCAATTCTACGCTTGAGGTTGCAAATGAATTTCTTGATGTGGAAAATCAGCAGATTTTCTCCGATAAAATAACCGAAATTTCAAGAAGAACCGAAAAGCTCACTAAAGAAGAAATAGCCAAAGCAGTGCTCAAGGAACTTCAACAACTGACAAATACCCCAACCCCCGAAAAAAGCAGAAAATTCAATTCACTTGTGAAAAATCTCCATAAACTGAACAGAGAGCTTGCTGCAAAGCAGGGTTTTGAAGCATGTGTGAAAAATGCACAGGAGAAATTGAGCTTTGGTATTGAAAATTTCATAACAGGTTACATAACCCCCGAAGCGCAAGAATCGCTCAGAATAAAAATCGCCGAATATGTTCAAAAAGAGCTCACTGCCTCAAAAAAAGCCGAATTCAACAGCGACAGGGCGGACGAGTTGTACAGGATTTTTGAAGAAAAATACAAAAAATATCATCTTGTAAATTATCCGACAGAAATTTTGGACAGATTTGCCGAATTGAGCGCGAAAGACAGCGAGATAGAAACAGCGCAGCCTTCTATTGTCAAAAATCGTTTGATTACCGAAAGAGAAATGAACAAAAATTATCTAGACACAACACTCAGCATTGCGGCGCTCATTGATATACAAGAACAGCTTATGGAGGCTGAAAGCCTTGGAAATGCCTCATTTGCAGCTTCAAAATTCAAAAACTATGACATTCCTATGCTCATAAATACGGCAACAGGCATGAGCGCCACAATGTCTGATGATGAAGCGGTGGATTACATGGTCAGAGCGCTCATTCTTAAAAATGACAACCGAACTGCGCAGCTCTTTATTGAAAAACTCGGGCTTACAGAAAAATTCCTTAAAATTGAAGAAAAATTACTTGATGTAGAAGCGCACAAAAAAAATATTAGAAAAATCGGAAACATTCTCAAGGTTACAAACCTTCAAAATAACGCTATCAAGGCCGAAATGGAGAAATTCAACGAAGATTTTGATGATGCGCAGAATTACGAAGAAATAATCGAAACCGCCAAACAGAACCTCCGCAAAAAAACAGAAAAACTCGCACGCAAAAAGAATATTGAGCTGGTTATTGATACGCTGGAGGAAGCTAAAAAAATGATAAGGGAAAATCCCGACATTCCGAAATCATTAGTCATCAATCAGGCGCTTAATTCTGCACTTTCTTACGTAGGTGAAGCAACAAACAACGATTTGACAAAACTCCAAACCGATTTGAAGAACTTATCAATCATTTACGATCTAATTCAGAGCCTTGATATCCCTGAATATTCACCTGCAAAAAAATATAGGGAAGAAATTGATAAAAAATATACAGAGATAATAAACTATAATGAAGAAATTCTCTCAAAAGCAGCCCAAACCTCAAATATAGTCACGCTAATAAACGATATATAAACTTCTTTTTACAAATGCCATATTTGTAATAAAATGAAAAATAAAAAAGGGGAATATGAAAAAAGTATTATCAGTTAAAGAAGCAATCAACTTAATAGAAGACGGCTCTTCAATTATGATAGGCGGTTTTTTAAGCTGCGGCGCACCTGATGAACTTATTGACGAGATGGTTGCCCAAAATATTAAAAATTTAACAATGATTTCCAATGACACGTCTTTCCCAGAAGCTGACAAGGGAAAGCTCATCGTAAACAAACAAATCAAAAAAATAATCACCTCTCACATTGGCACAAACCCTGAAACAGGCAAACAAATGCACACCGGCGAGCTGGAAGTCGAACTCATTCCGATGGGCACGCTTATTGAAAAAATAAGGGCAAAAGGAACCGGATTGGGCGGTTTTCTTACCCCAACAGGCGTTGGAACCGTTATTGAAGAGGGAAAAAGAACAATGGAGGTTGACGGACAAAGATTTATCTTCGAAAAACCTCTCGGTGCTGATTTTGCGATTATTTACGGCACAAAAGTTGATAAACACGGAAATGTAGCTTATTATGGCACTACAAGGAACCTCAACACAATCATGGCAACCGCTGCAAAAACGGTTATCGTTCAGGCTGATGAAATGGTTGACACACTTGACCCGAATGAAGTAGTTGTACCCGGACTTTTTGTTGATTATGTTGTAGTCCGTAAGGAGAATAAATGACACTCACCTTAGAAACGCTGACAAAAGAAGAAATAAGACGTATAGTCGCATCAAGAGCCGCAAAAGAATTTAAAGACGGCGATGTTGTTACGCTCGGTATCGGGCTGCCCACAGCTGTTGCGAATTATGTTCCGGAAGGGATAAATGTTATTTTTCAATCCGAAAACGGGTTGCTCGGCGTAGGGAAAAACCAGTCAGGGCCGATTTTTGACCCCAGAGTAACAAATGCAGGCGGCGGACTTGTTGAAATTGCAGATGGAGCCTGTTTTTATGACTCGCAAATGGCTTTTACAATGATGAGGGGTGGACATATTGATGCTACTGTACTCGGAGCCCTGCAGGTGGACGAAGAAGGCAGCCTGGCAAGCTGGATGATTCCCGGCAAGATGGTTCCAGGGATGGGCGGTTCAATGGATCTGGTCGTCGGGGCGAAAAAAGTCATCATTGCGATGGAGCATCTTTCAAAAGGTCAGATCAAAATTGTGAAAAAGTGCAATCTGCCGCTCACCGCATACAAAGAAGTCGACACAATCATTACAGAACGCTGTGTTTTTGATTTTACGCCGCAGGGAATGGTTCTTGCGGAAATCAATCCGCTCTTTTCCGTAGATGATATCAGAGCAAGCGTTACAGCCGATTTTATTGTTCCGTCGAACTTAGCTGAGATGGAAATTTAAGAGAATAAGGGAATTTTGAAAAATGAAAATCACCAGAGCGCAAAACTCGCCAGTTTTTAAGCAAAAACTAATCATTGACCCCAAAATTTACCGCCTTGCGCAAGGGCCTGAAGTTAAAGAGCTCAATAACCTGAAACGCTGGTACAAGAACAATAAAATCGACGGAAATTTGCAAGTTGCATTGTTCAGAAAAGCAAGAATTTATGATGCAATGGTAAAGGAAAATGGACATCAGGTTGAACCAATCAAAAATTCCAAAGAAAAGTCTGTTTCGGCAAGAGAAATTATAGATTATTTAAGACAAAAGCTTGCACCAAAAAAGAGGGGGAATTAAATCCCCCTTTTTTGTTACTTAACAAGTTCTTTCACGAAATTCGGCAATGCAAAACGCGCGAGATGGTAGTCTTTGTTGTAGATTTTGCATTGTTTTGCGATTTTTTCCGCTCTTTGTTCGTCAATATATGAAAGCGGCTTTACTTTCTCAGAGCAGAAGCACCATGACCAGTATCCGCCCGGATATGAGGGAATCGGGCCGGTAAATGTATCCACAATCGGGAACACTTTTCTCAAAAGCGGGTACATTTTCTTCATTTCAGCCTGATTTATGAACGGAGATTCGGACTGTGCAGCCATAATTCCGCCTTCTTTGAGCGCTTCTTTGACATTTGTGTAGAATTCTTCTGTAAATAAACCTTCTCCAGGCCCCATCGGATCGGTTGAATCAATAAGAATAATGTCATATTCGTTCTTTTTGTCCTTGATGAACTCGATTGCATCCTCAATTCTGACTTCAACTTTAGGATTGTCGAGTTCGCAGCCAATAGTCGGGAGGTATTTTTTGCAAGCATCCACGACCATTCCGTCGATTTCGCAAAGAACGACCTTTTTAACCGTATCATGCTTCAAAACTTCTCTGATTGTGCCGCCGTCACCGCCGCCTATTACCAGAACTGATTCGGGATTTTTGTGATTCATCATCGGAATATGCGAAATCATCTCGTGGTAATAAAATTCGTCACGTTCAGTCGTCATCATCAGCCCGTCGAGCGTCAAAACGCGCCCCATTGACTCAGTATCGAAAATATCGACTTTTTGGAATTCGGATTGTCCGCTGAAAAGCGTTTCTTTAACTGTCATGCAGCATCCGAAACCGTCTTTGCTGAGTTCGCAATATTTCATATCTAGCATTAATATTTCCTCATTAAACTGTTATTTTTTCATATTGTAGCTGATTCCGGCATCTTTCATACGTTTCAGCGCTTCTTTTATCTCCTCAACTGGTCTTGTTAACGCAATACGGAAGAAACCCTCGCCGCATTTTCCATAGCCGTTTCCGGGCGGAACTACAACGTGCGCTTTTTCAAGCATTACCGTAACAAATTCTTCGGATGTGAACCCTTCCGGAACCGGCAGCCATAGATAGAATGTAGCTTTTGACGGCTCAACATTCCAGCCGAGCTCTTTTAAGCCGGCTTCCATTACCTCTTTGCGCTCTTTGTACATTTTGTTGAGATTTTCAATCTGTTCGTGCGGCGCGTGGTAGGCTTCGATTGCGGCTTCCTGAATTGCCTTGAAAGTGCCGGAATCAATGTTATTTTTTATCGTTCCGAGCGCTTTTATAGCCTGAGCGTTGCCGCATACAAAACCGACCCTCCAGCCGGTCATATTGTAGGATTTTGAGTGCGAATAAAACTCGATTGCGCAATCCATCGCCCCCTCAACTTCCAATACTGACGGCGCTTTGTAGCCATCGTAGGTCATTTCTGAATAAGCCATGTCAGAACAAAGCAAAATGTCGTATTTTTTACAAAAATCAACCGCTTTTTTGAAAAATGCTTTGTCCGCAACAGCCGCAGTCGGATTGTTGGGGTAATTTAAGAACATAAGTTTTGATTTTTTTGCAACATCGTCCGGAATCGCGTCAAAATCAGGTAAAAAGCCGTTTTCAGCTTTCAAGGGCATTGAATAAGGCGTTCCGCCGGCAAATATTGTTGCGTTTTTATAAACCGGATACCCCGGATCAGGCACGAGTGTGTAATCCCCTTCGTCAACAAATGCAAAAAACACATGCGCAATGGCTTCTTTTGAGCCGATATTGGCAAGCATTTCGGTATCAGGGTTCAATTCAACGCCAAAACGCTCTTTCATCCATTCACAGGACGCTTTTCTAAAATCAGCCGTGCCGTTATAAGGCGGATAGTCGTGATTTTTCGGGTTGTCAATAGCTTTATGCATCGCTTCGACAACGGACGGAATCGTAGGCGTATCAGGGTCGCCTATTCCCAGAGAAATAATCTGGTGCCCTTTTGCCTTTGCCTCGGCGATTTTTCTGTCGATTTCCGCAAACAAATAAGGCGGAATTTTATCTAATCTTTGTGATTGTTTCATTGCACACTCTCCTGTAAATTTTTCTGTAAAAAGATTATAACATAACGAAAGTGCTCTATAAATATTTATTTGTTTGATATTAATTCTATTTCTTCAAGAATATTATTTGTCTTCTGAATCAAGCCATTTACAAAATATGCACATGTTTGACAAACTGATGGAATATCATCACATGCCAACATAAGATTCAAAATATCTTCGGCTTTCTCTAAGCAGCATTGTGCTTCTATAGAGTAATCATAAATTTTGTCAGAATTTTTCATAATTGTTCTCTTTAAGACTACAGCTTCTATCTAATTATACACTAAAATAGAATTGTGACAAATAAGACTACAAAATTGAAAAAATTAGCCCAAAATATAAAATCATTGAGGGAAAGCAAGAAACTTTCACAAATGGCTTTAGCAGTAAAATTGGGCATATCAAGAGAACATCTGGCAAAAATTGAAACCGCAAAAAGAGGTTTGAGTTTAGATTTGCTGTTTAATCTTTCTGAGGTACTCGGGGTTTCTGAACAGGAATTTTTTAAATTTTAAGAACACAAAAAAGGCGAATCAATGATTCACCTTTTTATTTATTAGTTCAATCACGCTTGTACGCTTGTAGATTATGCGCATTTTTTCTTAGGAAAGCACATCGGCAGGCAAATCAGCGCACAAATCAATGCTGAAAGCCCCCAGAATGCAAGCGCACCGTTCCAGCCGAATTTGTCAACAACAAATCCGGTTCCCAGCCCTGAAAGCATCGCTCCGACATAGCCGAAAGTTCCGGTAAAACCTGTTACGGCAGAAGCAACTTTTTTCGAGCTGGATTCGATTGCACAAACGCCGCCGATGAGCATTTGCGGGCCGTATGTGAAGAACCCGGAAAAACCAATCAGCAAAATGTCGATTATGCCGGAACCGTTGATTTTCAAGACGTCAACCATGCTTTTTCCAGTCAATGCAAAGAACGCGTTGTCGATAAAGTTCGGGCCGGTGCCGTTAAAATAAAGCCCTGTCATACAAAAAATTACGCCGAGCAGGAAAATTACATTAATCGGGGCTCTTGCGCCTTTAAAAATTTTGTCAGATATCAAACCTGCTGAAATTGTGCCGAAAAATCCGAACAAAGGCAGGCATGCCAGCTTCATTGAAGCGAGTTCGAGCGTGTTTTTCTTTGCTTCAACAAGATATTTGATAATCCAGTCTTCGGTGCCGAATCTGATTACATAAACAAACACATAAGCCAGAGCCAGAGCCCAGACAGCCTTGTTTGTCAAAACATTTTTCACAAGAATCTGAATATAAGAAAGCCCGTCATCTTCCGCATCGACTTTTGCAGCTTCTTTTGCCCTTTCAGGCTCACGATATTCCTCAACATCGGGAAGTCCGATGGATTGGGGCTTATCTCTCAATCTGTTAAACATCCAGAGTGCAACAAGGATTGCAAGTGTGCCCGGAATATAGAAAGCAGCCTGCCAGCCGAATTTTGCAATAACAAAACCGGATAAAATTACTGCCAAAAATGTGCCGGTCTGGTGAGATGTTGACCACATTGCCCATTTTGTCGCTCTTTCAGAGTTGGAAAACCAGTATGTAAGGCTTTTTGCAACAGGCGGGAAGCCCATTGACTGGAACCAGCCGTTACATCCCCAGAAAAACGCCAAAACCCAGAGCAAAATCGTAGCTGACGGCATTCCGAAGAATGTAAATTTGCCAGGAGTGAATACAAAAAAGCTCAACGCAAAGCAAATGTTAGCCAGACCGGCTAAAATCAGCCCCGTAGGCAAAAATTTGCGCACATCCGAACGGTCAGCAATCATTCCGTTCACGAACTTTCCTATTGCATAAGTAAAATACAACGAGCTGCCGATAACGCCCAACTCAAGGTTTGAATAGCCCAATTCCGTACTCATTGAGGGCAAAGCAGCCGCAATATTCTTTTTACACAAATAAAACATCGCATATCCAATAAAGCAGGAATAAAACATCCTCAATCTGAAATGCGCGTAAGTTTTTTTGATTTGCTCTTCGTCTTTTATTGGTTCCGAAGCGGGCGGTTCTTTAAAAAATCCTAAAATTCCCATAATTCTCAACTCTCTTTTTACTCTGAATAAGAAAATTATCCCAAAAAAGTCAGACAAATTAAATAAAATATGATATTTGTTACAAAAAACAACATTCAATCCTGCTGGGAATAGTCAATATCAAGTTTAAGCAGAATTTTTTCCAATGGAACCTCCAAACCCCGCGCATATTTTATTAGGGTCGAAATTTTTGTGTCAACCAGTCCGTTCTCAATGCGGCTTACCGTCGCTGTAGTCAAATCGTTTTCGTAGGCAAAATGATTCAGCGAGATGCCTTTTTTCTCTCTTAAGATTTTGAGATAACGTCCGAGTTTTTTCGTAAGAGCCTTATCATTTTGTTCCATAGACGTAATTATATGTAATATTTTATTTCACATATTACATAAATGTAACAACGTAATTTCCGTTTAGGCTTTTTCGTAAAGATTATTAATACAAAAAACCGCCCTCATAAGAGCGGTCTTTTTACTAAATTTTTATTAGATTTGAATTATTGCTGCTCCAGTGCCATTTTTTCTTTGAGCATTTCGGCAGATTCTTCGTATCCTGCCCTGCCCATCAGAGCGTAGGTGTAATTTTTTGCCTGTTCAACACCCGGCTGGTTAAATGTATTTATATTATAGAGCGCGCCTGCGATAGCGGTTTGAACCTCCAGCATATAAATCAGCTGCCCGAGGTGATATGCATCAGCTTTTTGGAGCGTAATTGTAACATTCGGACGCTGATAGTCAATCAATGCAACCTTTGTGGATTCTGCTTCTGCATTCAGAAGTTCATTTATCGTTTTTCCGCCAAGATATCCGACTCCGGTATATTCAAAAATTTTCGGAATCTCCAGTGTTGTATCAAATTCCTTAATTCTAATAAAATTAATCACTTTATCGTTGGGGCCTTCGTTATAAAGTTGAATCTGGGAGTGCTGGTCAGTTACACCTAACGCTTTTATTGGAGTTTGACCAACATTTACGTCGTTTCCGTCCAAATCTTTGTTTTTGCCCAAACTTTCTGCCCACAACTGCACATACCAGTCGGAAATGTACTTCAATTTGCTCGAATACGGCATCATTACTGAAAGATTTTTACCTTTTTGTGTATCCATCAAATAATGAATCAACGCGTTTTGCGCAGCAATATTATGGCGAATATCCGTGTTTTTCAGCGCCAAATCCATATCCTTAACGCCCTGCATAAGCTCTTCAATGTCAATTCCTACCAGCGCAAACGGTAAAAGCCCGACAGCAGAGAAAACAGAGAATCTTCCGCCCACATCATCGGGAACAACAAAGGTTTTATATCCTTCTTCGTTGGAAATCTGGCGTAAAATGCCGACATTTTTGTCCGTGGTGGCAACAATATTTCTTACATAATCATCGCCTAGCTCTTTTTCCAACCTGTCTTTAACAATCATAAACTGAGCCATTGTTTCAGCTGTTGAACCGGATTTTGTGATTACATTTACAAGCGTTCTTTTCAAATCAAGGAAATCAAGAAGCCCGTTGAACTGGTCGGGGTCGATATTGTCGAGAAAATAGATTTTCGGCAGCCCGTCGCGCTGTTCTTCGGAAAGCTGGTTCCAGTATGGCTTTAAAAGTGCTTCACA
>URHD01000028.1 GCA_900547585.1 uncultured bacterium
ATTAGCGGGGCGGGCGGCAGAGTGTTCCTTATCACGAACTTTTCTCGGACAATTTAATAAATTATATGTTATAAAAACAATAAACCTTAAATATTTTTTACAAAAAAATTTTAAGATTTATAGCAAAAAACTTGATTTTCATGTTTTACATGTGTAGCAAACTTTGTGTCGTTGTGATATAATATTTCCATAACCAACTTGTTTGATTTTATATAAAATTCACAAAAATGGTAAAAGGAGGCTATTTAAATGGCAATTCTCACTGCATCTACTACGAAGACGGAAGTAAAAAAATCCAAATTTAACGATGAATTTGAAAAGTATCTCGAGCGTCAGTGCTTGAAAACTACATTCAACGGGTTGGAATTGGAAACTTTTAGCTGGTACAAAAAAATGCTCGGCCTGGTGTAAGCTGATTGTTCGAAAAAAGATTCAAAAGAGGGCGAAAGTCCTGTTTTTTGATGGTCAAAATCAGTTCTTTGCCCTATTACTTCAAATATTTGATATTTTCTCTGTAAAATTCATCATAACGATTCTCCAGAATGGCTTTTCTGGCGTTTTTCATTAAATTTATCAAAAATTTCGTGTTGTGAATCGACAAAAGCATTGCCGCTGTAGCTTCTCCGACGCGGTAAAGGTGACGGATGTAGGCGCGTGTGTGGTTTTTGCATGCATAACAATCGCAAGACGGGTCAAGCGGCGACGCGTCATGCTCAAACTCCTTGTTTTTGATGATTTTTCTTCCTTCATGGGTGAAAAACGAACCATGGCGGGCATTTCTGGTCGGCATTACGCAATCAAACATGTCAACTCCGCGCAAAACTCCGTCCAAAAGGTCTTCAGGTGTTCCCACACCCATCAAATATCTCGGTTTTAACCGCGGAAGCAAAGGCGCGGTTAATTCAACAAGGTGATTTTTAATCTCCGCAGGCTCTCCGACGCTCACGCCTCCGATTGCGTAGCCCACAGCGTCAAAAGAAGAAATTACCCGGGCACTTTCACGCCTCAAATCATCCTCAAACGCCCCCTGAACAATCGGGAATAGCGCCTGATCCTCACGGGTATGCGCTTTGAAGCATCTTTCGAGCCATCTGTGCGTGCGCTCCATGGCTTCTTTTGCCTGCTGGTATGAACAAGGATAAGGCGCGCATTCATCGAACGCCATGGCAATATCAGCGCCCAAATCCTGCTGGATTTCCATTGAAATTTCAGGATTTATATAATATTTTGAACCTGTTTTTGTATCTGTGAATTTTACGCCGTCTTCGGTAATATCACGCAGTTTTGCGAGGCTGAAAACCTGAAAACCGCCTGAATCAGTCAAAATCGGCTTATCCCAGTTCATCCATTTGTGCAAACCGCCAAATTCCTTGATTAATTTATTTCCCGGCCTCAAAAACAGGTGATATGAGTTTGAAAGTATAATTTGCGCGCCTGTTTCGTAAAGATGATGGTTCGTCATCATTTTTACGGCGGAATTTGTGCCCACGGGCATGAAAATCGGCGTTTCAATGTCGCCATGCGGAGTATGAAGAATACCGGCGCGAGCACCGGTATTTTTATCTTCGTTTAAAAGTTCAAAATTAAAAAAATCGCTTTTACTCATTACTCCAACGTACCGTTTTGTGCTTCAAGAACGAGCTCCATCATTGTGTGCCAGTCTTCGCATAATTCTTCGGGTTTGAAGTAGATTGCGATTTCGCGCTCGGCAGCCTCTATGCTGTCGGAGCCGTGAACTACGTTGCATTCTTTAGTCATGCCGAAATCTGCACGGATAGTGCCCACTTCTGCTGAATTCGGCACTGTAGAGCCCATCATGTGGCGTGTGCCTTCGATTACATTTTTACCCTCAACAACCATGGCAATAATCGGGCCTGATGTGATGTATTTTATCAGTTCTGGATAAAATGATTTGCCTTCGTGTTCAGCGTAGTGTTTTTTAGCCATTTCCAGCGTTGGGTGAACCATTTTCAAGCCTACGATTTTGTAGCCTTTGTTTTCAACCCTTTTGATAATTCTGCCGATTAAACCTCTTTTTACAGCATCCGGTTTAATAGCAAAAAATGTTCTTTCCATTAAAAATCTCCTCTTTCATTCATATTAGAGCATAAACAGGAGTTTTGTACAATAGTGGACAATGGGGATTTATGTACCAGATTGCGTGAAAATGTAAATTCTGCCTCCCAACCAGGGAAGAGTGCCCGCAGAACGTGTGGGGAACGTTATCCCATATCAGCATTATAAACCACAACCCTGTTTCTTCCGCTGCGTTTTGCCTCGTAAAGGGCAATATCGGCTTTCTGGTGAAGGATTTCGGGGTTTTCGTAGTCTTTTTCATACTTGCTGACGCCCACACTTATAGTGACGTTTAAAACGCCTAAATCCGGCACCTCAATATCGGTTTTTTCAACTGCGGAACGCAGCCTTTTTGCAACATATTCGGCTTCTTCAAGATTTGTGTCGGGCAAAAGAATACAAAACTCCTCGCCGCCGTATCTTGAGGCGATATCGTATTCACGCACTTCCCTTTGAATCACGCCTGCAACGTTTTTCAGCACGCAATCACCCGCAGCATGCCCGTAGGTGTCATTTACCTTTTTAAAATGGTCAATGTCGAGCATAATGCAGCACAGCGGCTTGTTTTTACGTTTTGCGGTCGCAACTTCCTGATTTAAACGTGATTCAAACTGGCGGCGGTTGTTTAAACCGGTGAGAGCGTCAAGAGTTGCGTATTGAAGAATTTGCGCGTAAGAATTTGCCCGCTCAATCGTAATTGAAGCCTGCCGTGTCAAAAGTGCGAGATATTCAATGTCTTTTGTGCAGAGTTTTTCAGAGGTGCTGCTTGCGGCGATTGCGCCGATGACGTCCTGTTCGTTTCTGATTGCCCACACGCCTGTTTTCCCGTCCGCTGAAATTCCGTAGGGCTTTTCGACGGTAAGTTTTTCAAAAAGCGAGTAAATCTTTTCGTCATTGCAGTTTGCAGGCCAGACGAGCCGGAATTCTCCGTTTTCGTCTTTCATAAATATGTAAATCAAATGGTCAGCCACGAATTTGTCCACCATCTCGCCGATAATCGGAAGAATATAAGCCAAATCGTACTGTGTTTCGATAAGTTTTGCGATATTTTTCATTACGCTCTGAAAACTTATATTTATAAGCATTTTCCGGTTCAAAACCCTGTTCATAACCGCAGCGGAGATTTGCGCCGCAGAAATCCCCAGTGCAACAAGAAAATCCTGCGTTTTTATCTGCTCAATGACGTCGTCAAAGTTCAGCTCAATCAATCCTGTGATTTTCTTCTCGTTTACAATCGGAAAATAAAGCAAATTGTTCTCAGGACGGAGATATTTTGAAAAATTCTTCACCAAATCCTTTAAAGAAGCGAAACTAAGGATTTTGTTGTTAAGAATAAAACTTTTTTCAGGCGCGTTTTGCATTGTGATGTAAATTTTTTCAAACTGCTGCTGCTGCCTGTTTTTTCCGACAAAAATCCATTCTCTGACAAAATCCCGCAAATTTGAAGTTCTTTCATCCCAGAGGCTCAACTGTAGAGAACGCAGATTGAAATATTTTTCAAAAACATTTTCAAGCGAGCTGAGAAAAACCTCCTCTGTACAGTTTTTCGTCAGCACATTGGAAACCTCCCATAAAAAATCAAGCTCAAGCTTTTGAAATCCGTTCATTTCAGCTCCTCGTCTTCGTCTTCAAAGTATTTTTTGCCGCTGCATTTGCTGAAACTCTTTTTGAAGTACTTATCCGCGTCTTTTGAGGCGGTTGCTTTGCCGTTCACATAAGTTATGTAGCCCTCATTCATCGGGTCGTCGGTATCTTCGACTTTTTCCGTTACAATGTGCATATTATGGTATTCTTTTTTCTGAAGCTCGTCGGGCGTGAATCCTTTTTTCATTTTCGGGTGAGAACCGTCCTCAGCCTCGGATTGTGCGGCATATTTTTCGGTAATTGTGCGCATAACCTCAAACATGTACTTTGCAATGTACGGATCGCCCGTGTTGTCAACAATAAGGCTTGCTTTTTCAAGCTCCTCAATGGATTCGGGGTATTTTTTCAAATGTCTTAACAAAATCGAAAGGTTGTAATGCGCATCAAACGCCATCGGTTCAAGTTCAATCGCCTTGCAGTACCCGAGCCCCGCCTCTCTGTAATTTCCGAGCAAATGGTTCGCAACTGCGTAGTTAAAATTCACATTGTAGCTTTTTTTGTGGCGTTTCAGGGCTTTTTTGTAGCATTCGACGGCTTTTTCAAGATACATATCGGAAGCACGCGTCTTTTCGCCCATCAGGAGCGATTTTCCGCGGTAGGCAATGCCCATGTTGTACCATGCGATGGATTTGTTGTCGCGTGTGCTTTTTACATTGTTATAAATCAGCGGAATATGCACGGGAACACGTTTTGTTTCAATAATGGTGCGGTATTCGCGTATTGCTGTGTCGTAATCCGCAAGTTTTTCAGCAGACACAATCCCCAGATTCATGCGGCAGACTATGAATTTCGGGTCATATTCGAGCGCTTTTTCGTATTCTTCGACCGCCGAGGTGTAATCCTCGTATTTTACGTAGATATTTCCGAGATTGCAGCGGGCGATTGAGTGTTCCGGGTATTTTTCGAGTCCCTGACGGTAGAATTTTATTGCTTTTTCGAGTTTTCCGCGTTTGTAGGCTTTGTCGCCCTGATAGACGTAATAAAATCCTACGCATTTGTTAAATTGCTTCTCAAACCAACCCCAGAAAAAGAAAAGGCACAATAAAAAGACCAGAATCATTACGAGAAGTACAACTTTGGTGATGGTGCTTTTCAAAATTTTCAATAAAAGCTTCATAAATATTATTTTATACTTGAAACGGCTATCTAAGCAAGTTTTTAATAAATTCTCTCCTTTCATGAATAGCCCGTAGGGTGGGAATAGCTAAAACAAGAATATTGAAATGCAATTCAGTCTTTGCGGCGGTTCCCACCGGATAAAATGCGCGAAATCCTTGCGGTGGGAACCACTGCGTTATTCCCACCCTACTTTTCTACCCCAACAGCTTCCGGCGTCTGGCGCTGTTGGGCTGAAAGCCCAACCTACTTTTCCGCGGTTTCAGGTTCTTCCTGTTTTTCTATGGATTGTGCAATATTTTTTTTCAAAGATAAAACGCAGTCGTCTATTCCATACAATAAGGACATAAAATCTTTTTCTTTCAGCTCATTGTTGCCGAAAATATTGATAAACACGTTTAATAACCCCTCAATAGTGCTAATTTTGTGATAAAAATTTTTCAAGTCGTTCAGTGTGTCGTTCATTTCTGATTTACCTAACTTATATAATACCTTTTAGTAGTGTATATCATAATCTAACATTTTACTATGATTTTGTCTATATATTGTAAGGGTAAATGTATATGGAACGAAAATTATTCAGGTCAGGTGGCGGTTGGGCATTGTTTATAAATTCCACTATCCTGAAATTATTAAAAATCAACCCTGAAACAGACAAAGTCGAATACCAGATAGAAAACGACGTGTTAAAAATAACAAAAGTCAAAAAGTAGGTTCGGCACTGGTTGTTTTTGGAAAAAATTCGTCCTCGTAGGGTGGGAATAGCGCAGCGATTCCCACCAAGCAAAAATCGCAAAAACTCTCGTGGTGGGAACCGCTTCTAGCATTGCCCTATATAAAAAAACGTAAACAAATTGCTAAAAGTCTTCACTTATTGGCGAAAAGAGTGTAAAATGTTTTTTACAGGAGATTATAGTGTGGATTTGAACGCTCAACAATTATACTTAGATGTTCCTCCTACGAAATTGAGAAACAGGGATGAAAAATTCAGGGAAGCAAAAACCGGCCCGTTTTGGATTTGGCTTGCTGACAGGTTTTTCTACGGAATGCTTGAAAACCGCTTCTATTCGATGATGATAAAAAACAAATCGAACTATGAAAAGCGCAATCCTGAATTTGCGAACATCCTGTATGCCCCGCATGACAACTGGTGGGACGGAATTGTGGGCTACAACCTTTGCAGGCGCGTTTTTCATACCGAAATCCGCATGATGATTGAAGAATTGAACCGTTTTCCGATTCTGGCTAAAGCCGGGGCTTTTGCGGTGAACAAAAAATCTCCGCAAGCATCAATGAAAGCATTAAAATACGCGGTTGAACAGCTAAAAGACAAAAAACGCTCGCTGTGGATTTTTCCGCAGGGAATTATCCGCCCGCCAATGTATCGCCCGATTGAATTTCAGACGGGCATGGCTTATATTGCCGAAAAAGTCGTCAAAGAAACCGGCGGCGTGAACCTTATCCCGATTTCAACGAATTTTATGTTCCTGCGTGAAGACCGGCCCGAGGTTCTTGTGGAAATAGGCGAACCTATTGTGCTTACAGACTTTTCAATCCCCAGAAAAGACCTGAATCACCAGCTCGAAACAAATTTTGAGGCACTATGCAACCGACAGCTCGACGATATCAGAAAAGGTAACGTTGAGGGCTATGAATATGTATTCAAACAAAAGCTGAAATGGTACAGAAAGCTCGAAAAACGCCTCAAACGCGTTAAAATCACACAATCAGGCGTGTAAAACAAAATTTTCTATGATTTCGTGTCCGAATTCGGTCAAAATTGCCTCCGGATGAAACTGAACCCCGAAAAGCGGGTATTTTTCGTGCTCAATAGCCATAATTATGCCGTTGTGCGTTTGTGCGGTGATTCTCAGGGGTGGTTTGAGCGTGTTTTTGTCCACAATCAGCGAATGATACCGCGTAGCGCTGAATCCGTCCGGAATTCCGGCGAAAAGTGGCGATTTTGCTTTGAAAAATATCCGTGAAGTTTTTCCGTGGAACGGATTTTTGTCTTTTACGATTTTTCCCCCGAAAACTTGCGCTATGCATTGCATTCCAAGGCAAATCCCGAGGATTTTTCTTGTTTTGTAATATTTTTCGATTACCGGCAGGCTGATTCCGGCATGGTCGGGGTTTGAGGGGCCGGGGGAGATGATTATTGAGGAAAAATCAAGTTTTTCGAGTTGATTCATGCTGATTTCGTCATTTTTGACAACAATCGGCTCAATCCCCGCCATTCGCAGGTATTGAACGATATTCCACGTGAAAGAATCGTAATTGTCAATCAAAAGCATACTTTCACCATCCCTCTGACCGAATTTACGCAAAAAATCGCGTCTGCGGCTTCTAAATCGGGCATTTTGAGAATTTTTTCCGTGCATTTGCCCTCTTTAATCAGTTTCTGGCGAAAAATTCCGTTTAAAAGCCCGCATTCCACTGGCGGTGTGTAGAATTTTCCATCTTTTTCAATAACAATGTTCGAGCGCGCGCCCTCGGTCAGCTCACCCTTTTCGTTGAAGAAAATTTCATCGTAAATTTCTCCGTTTTTGATTTTTTCAAACGCTGCCTCAAAATGCGGGCGGTAGGTTGTTTTGTGCATCAAAAGCGGCTCATGCGAATTCACTTTTTCGCTGGAAACAGCAATTTTGAAGCTTTTTGGCGCATCAGCCTCCCGAAATGAAGTTTCAATTTCCCCGTTTTTGCTCAATAAAACCCGCATTATCCCTGTTTTTCGATGGTTAGGGGGTATTTTACCGGTTAAGCAGGTCATTGCTGTTGGGCTGAAAGCCCAACCTACGGGGGCGGCTGCCGGATTACGAAAAATTTTCGCGAGAATGCTCTCATCGCACGCAAACCCCAGCGTCCGCGCGCTTTCTTTCATGCGGACGGCATGTTCTTTTGCAAAAAGCGCCTTCCCGTCTTCAATTTTGACGGTTTCAATGAGCTTTAGTCCGGCATGGTTTGCGGTCAAAAATTTTGATTTAACAATTGTTTCTTCCCATTCGTCTTCTGGCGTGGAATCCCATACTATTGCGCCTCCGACGCGGTATTTGAATGCGGTTTCGCCTTTTTTTCGCTGAAGAATGCGAATCGGGACGCTGAAAACCGTTTTTTCCGGCGAAATAACCCCGATTGCGCCGCAATATACATCTCTTTTGCCTTTTTCGACTTTTTCGATTATCTCCATTGTGCTGATTTTCGGCGCGCCCGTTATTGAGCCGCAGGGAAAAATCGCCTTAAAAATTTCGTACAAAGTTGTGCCATTTTTCACTTCTGCTTCGATTTGCGAGGTCATCTGGTGAAGGGTTTTGTGGGTTTCGATTTCAAAAAGCTTTGTAACTTCGACCGAGCCCGTTTTTGCGACCTGTCCGAGGTCATTTCTCAAAAGGTCAACTATCATTACGTTTTCGGCGCGGTTTTTCAGGTCATTTTTGAGAAAAATTTTGTTTTCTTCGTCTTTTTCAGGATCATCAGCGCGTTTTACCGTGCCTTTCATTGGTTTTGTTAAAATTCTGCCTTTTTCCAGCTCAAAAAACAGCTCCGGCGAAAACGAGAGAATTTCCTCGTAATTATTCCGGATAAATGCGTTGTAGGGCGTTTTTTGTTCTCTTAAAAGGCTTAAAAACAGATTGTAAGAATCCCCGAAAAACTCCGCTTCATGGTTGTAGGTGTAATTCACCTCATAAGTGTTTCCCTGAGCGATTTCGTCCTTGATTTTGCCGATTGCCGACGCAAATTCTTCATAGTTGATTGACGGGGTCGGAAAAATATATTCATTGCAGGGTGCCGGACGGCGGGAATTCTGTTTTTCGTTCTGATTCCTCCGGCTATCTTGCGCTGGAAGCGGAATTTTTTGTTCAATAAGGTCTCCCCCATAGTCACTACAAACAGAATTCCCTGCTCCCTCAATTGCAGCGTCGCATGGTTGCGGGGTTTTTGCTTCGCAGTGACTATGGGGGAGACCTGAAAGGACGGAGGAATCGGAACGGAGAAGTAAAAACCCCGCAACCCCTCTATCATAAAGCTCATCTACCTCAAAAACCTCAAAATACAAAAGCGGCGCATCAGAATCCACGGGGCGGTTCAAAAAGACCTCTTTTGCTTCATATCTGACGTATCCCGCGAGAATATGCGTTTTTCTAAGCAGCTCAATCTCTTCAAACGCCTTTTTAAACTCCTCATTGTTGAATGCGGTGATAGTTTTTAGCGGATTTTTAAGTTCTCTGTCAAAAATAATCATACGTGATTATTTTACCACGCCCGAAACTCAAGTTCTCATAAACGGGCCGCGAATTGGAGGTTTTAGAGCAGAGGTGTTTACATTTATCACGCCGGAAGATTCATCTGCAAGAGTTCGGGCTGCTTCTTCCGGATAATAATCGTAGCGGGTGTTCATTTTGCCTGCATTTATGAACTCAATCACCCTGTCAAAATATTTCTGCATGTTTTCGACGAGTCTTGTTTTCTTTTCTATCATTTCATCATACGGAAGCTGCCCTCGCAGGCGGTTGCAGCGCTGGTGGAGGATAATAAAATTTTTCGGAAAACTCTCGCCCCTCGGCGGGTTTTCAACATCTGGCATTTTTTTGTCAAAAATTATATGATTCGGGCGGATGTGCTCGTTTGTTGCGCAAAACGGCTGCAAAATATTCTGGATTGTTTCGTTTGAGTTGCGCTGTGCGTATTTGACCATAAACGCGCTTACATCGTTTTTTGAGTAGGGGAGGTTGTTGATTTTTTTCAAAATCTCGGTATAATCTTTGAGTTCCTCATACTGCACACTAATGTTGTTGAATTTTTGTATTATTTTTCCGCGCCTGTGCTGGAGCTGCCTGTTTTCGTTAAGTATCATTTTCCTTGAATACTCGAGCGTTTTTCTGATTTGGTTGCGGGTTATTTCAGAAAATTTGGGGATTTCTTTTTCAATCTCTTTTAGAATCAAATTTTGCTTATGCTCAAGATTTTCAAGGTAAAACGTATAAATTTTTTCATTATTGAGGATTTCTTTGATTGTGTGCTCAGGGAACATTTGTGAATATTTTTTCAAAAGCAGATAAACGCGTTTTTCATGCCCTTGAATCCTTTTTTCGTAAGGTTCAAGAATTTTAAAAACCTCTTTGGACGGGATATCAGCATTGTTGCGATCAAAACGGGTGTAAATTTGATTCGGAATCATGAGTTTTCCGCAGATTGCACAGGGCAAATCCGGAATATCGCGCAAATCGTTGATTACCGGCTCGGATTTTTTGAACACGTCAATTTTGTCATTTACGGCGCCCGCAAATGACGTTTTCTTTCTGCCAGAAAGAAAAATCGGTGTTGCGTATATGGGATTAATTCTCATAACATTTGCTTAAAAAACCAGAAACGAAAAAATTTGCTATTTTTTGAATTTTTTAAACGATTTTAACGATTTCATCAAGATTAATCTCTAAACATTCGAGCTTTTCGCAGGTTGTCTGGCGTTTGTCCCACAGGCATGGGCGGCAGTGGCAGTTGTTTTTGATTGCGACGCATAAATCGTTGTCCGGAAGCAGTTTTTTTTCATCAGTCGGCCCGAAAAGCCCGAGCGTCCTTGTTCCCACGCCTACACCGATATGCATCGGCGCAGAATCGGAACAAATCAGAACTTCGGACTTTTTGGCAAGCTTTGCAAAATCCATGATGTTTTTTGTCGTGCCGTAAAGGTTTGTGAAATTCGGGTTTTCCGTATCAACGAGCTCAAGAATCCGTTTTATGCATTCTTCGTCGTCAGGGCCGCCGATAAGAGCGACTTTTTTGCCTTTTTCAAGGAGTTTTGTGATGAGTTCCGCCCAGATTTCGGGCTTCCAGGTTTTTATAATGTGTTTTACGACGCTTATTTTGCTCACACCTGGGTGAACAAGCACGGAATTCGGCTCTTTTTCGCATTCAGGCACATCGATTTGTGGATATTCCGTAACAATCTGTGTGACAGGCGTTACGAGTTCATGATACATTGCGCTTGCGTAGCGGTTTTTCTTGAGCGGAACGGCTTTTGTTAAGAAAATCCGGCTCAAAACCCCGCTGTCATAGCCATAACGGTATGTTATACCAGTCAAAAACAACAAAATCGGTATCATCGGGTTTGCGCCCGACGAAAAAACCATGTCAAATTTGCCCAACCTTGCTTTTAAAACGAATTTCAACAGTTCAAAATACTTGTGTTTGCCCTTAATGTCAACGCAAATCACATCGTCAATGAGATTTGTGAGGTTTTTGACGGATTTGCTGCGGGGTTCGAGCGCAAGTGTGATTTTTGCGTCGGGATATTCCTTTTTTAAACTCGATAATCCAGGCAGGAAAAGGATTTCGTCCCCTATTCCGCCAAAATTTAATGCTAAAATCTTTTTCGGCTTAATCATTTATTACTTCCGCATTATAAAAACTCACCATTTTGGGAATTTGCCCGAAAAAAAGTAATCTCGCAGCATTTTTGAACCCTTTGTGACTTTTTCAACAAAACTTAGAAAGGTTTTGTCTGGTTGAGTTTGTTTCTTAATTCTCTAAATCTTGCGATGTCTTCCTGAGCTTTTGAGGACTCTTTGAAAACAACCTGTGACGACGGGTGAACCATCAGCACGTAATCCATATGGATTTCAAGGAAATTGTATCTTCTGGGCGGCTGATTTGAGTTGCGAGGATAAATTTCCACATTTGTGACCGCCAAAAATCTTCTTTCCTTGTCGTTTAAAAGGTCTGTGAGTTCACGATTTGTGTTTGTGTATTTAGATACGTGAACAGTGCCCTTTATGTCATGATCGACGGTTAAAATCATTACTTCTATGGGTATTGTATCTACGTGTTTTGCCATTGGTCACCTTCTTATATGGAAATTATATTATATTTTTTTGTCAACTGCAATCAGTTATCTACTTGAGCCCTTTGATTCGTTCTTCGGGGTCGGAAATCGAGGTTATACGAAGCCCGAAATTGTCCTCAATAACCACAACTTCGCCGTTCGCGATGTGTTTTCCGTTCGCATAAAGCTCGACGGACTCACCCGCAACTTTATCCAGCTCGACGATTGAACCTCTGGTCAGCTCAAGCACTTTTTTCACGGGCAGCTGGCATCTTCCTAGCTCAACTGTCAGCTGGAGTTTTATATCCATCAAAAGTTCAAGGTTTTTGTTCGTATCCGTGTTCGTCGGTGTATAGCTGTCGAATTGCGTAAATTCAACAGGACGAACGGTTACGGGGTCGTTAATATCACGTTCTTCGATTTTAACTTCGCCGGTTTCGGGCCCGGAATCTTTTAAAGCAGCGTCTTGGGCCGGTTCTGCGGCCGTATTTTCAGAAATTTCGGCGTCAGAAACCGGAGTTTCTTCATTCAGATTGTCATTTTGCATGTTTTCGTCTTGCATTTTGCGCCCTTTCTAAAAATAATGCCTTAGTGTGTTCGTATAGTCGTCATATCTGTCCGTAACCTTTACACAGAGCCTGTTTCGAATTTTCCCGGGCCTGCCGTAGAATTTTTTCTCACCGTTGACCGTAACAATCAGGTCGTCTGTGCAAAGATTATCCAATTTTATAACATCTCCCTCTTTCAGGGCAAGAATCTCGTCAAATGTAACCTCGGTTTCTCCAAAAATCACACTTACATCAATAAATGATGTATTTAATTTTTCAATCATCTTTTTGCGTTCTTCAGATGTCGCAATCAAGCCTTTTGCCTGAAAAATATGCTGCGTTGTGAGCTGGTCAAGGATGTTTTCCAGAACCGGATAAGGGTAACAAAGGCTGACAAGCCCGTAATGCTGGCGCGCAATGTGCATTTCGAATGTTACAAGCGCGACGATTTCACCGGAGGATGCGATTTGGATGTTTGTATTGCCCGTATCGAGCCCAATTAGGTTTGCATTGACCGGAATTACGTGCGACCAGGCTGTTCCGAGCGTCTGGATATTGCGCTCAATCATCTTTTTGACCAGAGATTCTTCAATATCGGTCAATTCGCGCGTATTTTGCTCGATTGCGCCCACGCCGCCGAGCATTCTATCAACAATGCTCGATAAAACCTCGTAGCTTATCCCGATTAAAATCTGTCCGGGTAAAGGATTCAGCTCAAAAATACCCAGCGAAATCGGGTTCGGAATCGAGCGCATAAATTCGTCATAAGTAAGCTGGTCAACCGAAACTACATCCACATCAATCTGCATACGCAAATAAGTTGTCAAAACCATTGAAAGCTGGCGTGAAAACTCGCGATGAATATCCTGCAAACCTCTTAAATGGTCTTTTGAAAACTTATCCGGACGGCGGAAGTTGTACAGTTTGTAGCCGCGTTTTCTTTCCTCGGTTCCTTCTGTGTCTTCGATATCGAATTCGTCGGAATCAAGGTCAATTACGTAGCTCTGTTCATCGTTTTCGTCAAAAACAGCCTGTTCGTTCTCTTCAATTTTCGGATTTTTATCTGAATCCAACTTTATTCCCTCTGTTTGCCGGTTTTCGCCATCGGCTACTGCATAATAAACTCGCCGAAGCTTACTCTTATTACTTCCCTTTCCCCGTCAAAAATATTGTTTACGGATTCGGTAATCTGTTGCTTTGCAAGCTCTTTACCCTGAACTTTTGCGAGTTCTTCAGAGGTTTTGCTTGTCATAACAGTGATGATTGCGTCTCTGATAGCCGGTCTGTACTGCTCCATTTCTGCAACAACTGGATTTTTCACCTCTGCGCCGTGGCCGCCTGATTGAGGAGCAACAACCTCGCCTTCAGGTGTGCTTACTTCAATGGCAACGCTGATTTTCAGGTATCTTCTCGGCGCTACATCCGCAAGGTTCATTGTAAATTCACCCAGATCAAGGATAATTCCTTTTTCCGGTACATCAATTGTATCTTCGGCATTTTCGCCGTCAGTAACAGCTTTGAGCTGCGCAGTTAAAAGTTTTGACTGCAAAAAGTAGTTTGCGCCGATAAAAATTGCACAAACAAGCGATGTGATGACGATGTTAACAAGAATAGGACCTAAGTCGTTCTTCTTTTTTGTATTTTCTGGTGCCATTTCGTCTTTTCTTGTTGCCGGTTTTGTCATATCAATCTCCAACTTTTCAATTATTTTACAGAGCTCATTATAACTATGTCAACTCTGCGGTTTTTTGCTCGTCCTGCCGGATTGTCGTTTTTATCAACCGGCATATATTCTCCGTATCCGACTGCGGAAAGCCTGCCGGGCGGGAATTTTTTTGTTTGCGTAAGATACGAAATTATATTCGTTGCTCTGGCTGTCGAGAGCTCCCAGTTTGAGGGGTATTTCTCGTTTTTTATAGGCATTGAGTCTGTGTGCCCCTCTATAACAACCGGATTTGTGAAAGCTTCAAGCGAAAGGGCGATTTTGTCCAATTCTGCCTTTGCCTCCGATTTTATTATAGCAGAACCCGGGTCAAAAAGCATTGTATCATTCAGACGAATTACCACGCCCCGTTTCTCTTTGACGATTTTTACGGAATCATCTGAAATATCGCCGGACTTGAGATTTTTGACGATTTCGTCCTGCTCGAGCACTTCCGGACTTAGGTTTTGTTCCTGTGTTTCAGGGATTTTTTGTTCAAAAGCGGGTTTTGTGCTAAAAACGCCTTTCAAAGAGTCATTTACATTCTTAACCTCGCTTTTTCCCATCGAATTTGCCGCATAAAGCACCATAAAAAGCGCCAGAAGCATTGTCACAAAATCTGCGTACGAAATGACCCAGCGGTTTATGTAGTCGTTAGAATTCGTGTAATAATCCCTGTTCATCGAATCCCTCCATAGCTTTCCTCAATCGGGTGGCTTTTGTTGTGGTAATTCAGGTATGCAAGCAGCTTTTCTTCAATAACGATAGGGGTTTCGCCCATCTGAATTGAAACGATTCCTTGCAAAATGACCTCTTTTAAAAGCATTTTTTCTCTCAAATTCATTTTCAGCTTTCCGGCAATGGGCAAAAACAGGAAATTTGCAAACCCAACGCCGTAAAGCGTCGAAACAAAAGCGGTTGCAATCCCGTGCGCAAGCACATCAGGCTCTTGAATATAGCTCATAATCTGAATTAGCCCCATAACCGCGCCCACAATCCCGAAAGTCGGCGCATATCCGCCAAAAGCTTCAAAAACGCGGGAATTAATCAGTTCTTCTTCTTCGTTATATGAAAGTTCGGCATTCAAGATGTCATAAATCATCTGCGGGTTGTTGTAATCCGTGGAAAGCTGGATTCCGCGGCGTAAAAACGGGTCTTGAATATTTTCAACCAGCTCGTTCAGCGAAAAAAGGCCGTTTTTCTTTGCATATCTTGCAAGGTAGATTATTTCGTCAATAACACGAATCGGAGCCTGTTTTGGGGTGAAAAAAACCTCTTTTGCAGATTTTATGGCGTTTGAGAGGGTTCGGGGGCTAAAATTCAGAAGCGATGCGCAAAATGTGCCCCCCAGAACAATTAAAATCGCTGATGGCTGAAACAAGGACACAATAGACGCTGCCTCTGACTTTTGTGTCATAAGGACTATCAATAACGCAATAATGATGGCTGCAACAGCAGAAATATTCACTTTATCCCTCTATTATCCCCAATATATTGTTAATTACATCATTTCACATTTTTCAGCCTGTGAATATCCATCATTTAATGTATTTTATATAGGGCGGGAGCCGGTATTGTTTTTTTCACGACTGTAGCGGTTGTTCAGGGACACAGTCCCGTCACACGATTATTGTGAGATTTGCATGGGGCGTGAGTTAGTAGGGTGGGAATAGCACAGCGGTTCCCACCGCAAGGTTGTAGCGCGGAGTATCCACCCCAACAGAGCCAAATACCAGAAGCTGTCGGGTAGAAAGCCCAACCTATTGTTAAAATTAAAAACGGGATGTGAGCCATCCCATTTAAATTACCTAATTACATCCCGTTTCGCAGTCATCAGCGCAATTGCAGTCACACCAGCCGGTTTTCTTTTCTTTGTGTTCTTTTTTCATTTTTTTACAGATTTTTTTGTAATCCTTTTTCTGACAATCGTTCAATATGCACATAAATGCGTCTTTGTGAGTTCGTTCTTTTGCTTTGATTTGTTTTTTCAAATCACGCACTTTTTCTTTTTGGCATTTGATGTCACTTTTGCAGGCATTGTTGCATTCCATTTGTTCAAGTTTGCATTTTTCCTGACAATGGCAAATTTTTAACGGGTAAATTTCGTCAAAGAATTTTTCATCAATGCAGGTTGCCTGTTTAATCTGGTTTTCGACGAGGCAAATTTCCTTGTAAATGCAGCAGCGTCTTTCCATAAACGCTTTTTTGGCTTCGCACGGATCGTTATCAGTGCACTGGCATGGTGTCGGGCAGCTCTGGGCGCAGGGTGCATTTGCCGGACAACCGCAGCCGACCGGAACCATATTTTCTGCCGGTACGGCAAAAACAGCAGTGCTTGCACAGATTAATGCGCCGAGAATTGCGATTGCGATTTTCTTCATTTTGAACTCTCCTTTTTTCATTCTTTGAATATTTTAGGGATTTAAAGGTTTTCATGAAACCACAACCGGATAGTCTGACGGGATAATTTTAAATTTCGGACAAATCAACGATTTTCGGGTTATTTTGTTATGGTGAACTTGTTTCAGCATCTAACCGGTTGTGTCAGTAACCATAAATCTCCACAAACAAAAAAGAGGTCTGAATTTCAGACCCCTTTTCTAATTTTCCGTCAAATTTTAAGGAACTATTTTCCGCAAGAGCAGCATTCAGCGCCACAGCCGAAATATTCTTTGACTTCTTCAATGCGAACTTTGATACGTCCGTCAACCGCAATGCCTTCGCCGGTTTTTTCGGAGATAAGCAGCGGGTTGATGTCGAGCTCGTCGATGAATTTGAAATCGTTAACCATCTGGGACAATCTCAGGAGAGTTTCCTGAATTTGTGCCATATCAGCGGGTTTTGTGCCTCTTGCACCCTCTAATAATTTGTATGATTTTACGCTTTTCATCATTTCATCAGCATCAACATCGGTCAAAGGCGCAATTCTGAATGTAACGTCTTTGAGAACTTCAATGAATACGCCGCCGAGCCCGAACATCATCATAGGGCCATATTGCGGGTCAGTTGCGATACCGCAAACCATTTCGCGGTTGCCTTTAACCATTTCCTGAATGATTACGCCTTCAAGACCGTCGATTAAGCCTTTTTCAGTCAATTTTGCAATCAAATCGCGGTATTCTTCACGAAGCTGTTCTTCTGACTGAATGTTTACTCTTACGCCGCCCACATCGGTTTTGTGGGATGTTGTTTTTGAAGTCATTTTCATAACAACGGGGTAGCCGATTGAGTTTCCGAGGCTTGCGACTTCTTCTTCGTTTGTTGCAAGGCCGTATTTGCAAGCTCTAATGCCGTATGCGTCGAGAACGTCAATTGATTCAAGAGTTGTCAACTGGGCTCTGCCTTCTGCAACAGCGCCTTTGATGATTTTTTCGGCTTTTGCTTTGTCAACGTCGTAAACAGGGATTTTTCCTGCGGGTCTTTCCATCCACAATCTCTGCTGGTTGAGTCTGTTCAAGCCGTCAACCGCTTCTTCTGCGTACATGAAGAACGGCATGTTAACTTCCATGTTAGAGAGTTTTGTGAAGAACTCGCTTTTTGTCATGAATACGCCGATTAACGGTTTTTCGGGGTGTTTAGCCTTGATTTCCATCATTGCCTGCGCAACGTCAATATCTTTCAAGCCGAGGAACGGAAGATAGATTGCAACAATCATATCAACGTTTTCATCAGCCATAACGGTTTCGATTGTTTGTTTGTAGTGTTCGATAGGTGCTGACGCAATCATATCAATCGGGTTTTTAACGCTTGCAGCTGCGGGCAGGAAGCTTCTGAGTTTTTCTTTTGTTTCGTCAGAAATTTTTGCCATCTGCATGCCGTATTCGCAAACAGCGTCGGTCGCCATGATGCCGGGGCCGCCGGAGTTTGTGATAATTGCTACTCTGTCGCCTTTCGGAATCGGAGAAGTTGCGAAAACTTTAGCTGTTGCAAATAGATTTTTCAAAGAATATTCTCTGATTACGCCGGATTGCTGCAAAAGAGCGTTAGCTGCTTTGTCAGCGCCTGCGAGTGAGCCTGTGTGGGAAGATGCTGCGGAAGCGCCTGCTGCCGAGCGTCCTGCTTTCAGCGCGAGAATCGGTTTTTTCTTTGTGATTCTTGAAGCTAATTTTCTGAAGTTTGCAGGGTTCTGGATAGATTCCATGTATAACAAAATTTGTTCAACATCATCTTCGTTTTCCCAGTATTCCATTGCTGTTTCAGCGTTGATGTCAGCCTGGTTGCCGATAGAGATGAACTGTGCAAATCCGAGGTTCAAATCTTTCAAAATGTTCAAAATACCGCCGCCCAGAGCGCCTGATTGTGAAACAAAGCCGATATTTCCGCGTTCGGGCAGAGATTCTGCAAAGCAGCCGTCCATTCTGATGTCGGAAGCTGTATTTACAACGCCTAAGCAGTTCGGGCCTACGCATCTCATGCCGTATTCTTTGAGTTTTGCAACGAGTTCTTTTTCAGCTGCAGCACCTTCTGCGCCGGCTTCTTTAAAGCCTGCGGAGATGATGCAGATGCCTTTAATGCCTTTTTCGTGGCAGTCTTCAATTGCTTGAAGAACAAATTTTTGAGCAATAACGATGATTGCCAAATCAACGTTTCCGGGGATTTCTTTTACGTTTGTATAAGCTTTGAAACCTTCGATTTCGCCGCCTTTAGGGTTAACGGGGTAGATATCACCCGTGAATTTGTATTCTTTCAATCTTTTCATAATGTCAGAACCGATTGTGTGGTCCTTTGTCGATGCACCTACGACAGCAATGGCTTTCGGGCGCATGATTTTGTCTAATTGTTCTTTTAGCATTTTTTCACCTTTCTTAAATTATAAAAATTCACGATTTGTGTCGATGAATCACGATTTATACTAAAACCATCACCATTATTATCGTACGAAAACATTTTTTATACAAATTTTTATATAGGGCGGCAACATTCTCCCTCGCCCATGGAGAGAGCCTGCGTAGGGTGGGAAAAGGATAAACAAGGGTTTTTGAATGCATTTTTCAATCTTTGCGGCGGTTCCCACCAATCATCAGGTGCAAAATTCTTGCGGTGGGAACCGCTGCGCTATTCCCACCCTACTTTCTGCGGCTAGCATTCAGCCAGAGCGGAAATTTTTTGCGCTTTTGCAAGAAGCGAGTCGGCTTTTGAGGAATTTCCGAGCTTCATCATTACATAGGCCGCTTTTTCATAGTTTTTCGCTACTTTTGCCGGAGATTGCGCCTGTTCGTAAAATCTTGCCGATTCTTTGTAATCATTTAGCGCGCTGATGTTTTCTTCGAGCATTTTCAGCGTGTCGCCTGACTTTGAGTAGATTGCTCCGAGGGTTTTGTTGTCTTTTGTTTCGGCTGCAATGTTTTTTGCGACGCCAATGTAGGTTACGGCGTTGTTTTTGTCGTATCTTTGCGCGTACATCTGCGCAATGTCCGTGAGGGCTTTAGACTGGGCATTGAAGTTTTCGGTTTCACCGGCGCAGGAGATTGCCGCGTAATAATGGTTCATTGCGGGTTCAAAATAAACCACATCGTTATAAATTTGCGCCATTGAGTAGTATGCGCGTGCTTTGAGGTTGTTATCGGCTGTGTTTTCAAGGGTTTGATTGTAATATTTAAGGGCTTCTTCGAGGTTGTCGGCTTTGTCATAAATCTGTCCGATTTCATAGCAAACCATGCTCGCTGCCTGACGGTCGTTGAGGTCGTTTGCCTGAGAAAGCGCCACGCCGAATGCTGCAAGCGCTTTTTCGGAATCATTTATTGCCGCATATTTTTTGCCCTGAATGAAAGATTTTTTCAATTCGGGGTCTTGGGGGATGTAAACTTTTGATTCTTTAATCGGAGATGTTGCCGCAGCGGTGTTTTCCAAAGCTGCTGGAGCTGTTTCGGTTTGTGCAGGGACAGTTTGATGGTTTTCGGCTTTTGTTTTTTTAGCTTTGTTTTTTTCCGCAATAGCAAGGGCTTTTGAGTTGTCTTTTCCGGGAAGTTTTACCAGAAAGTCAGGATTAATGCTGTTCGGGTCGGATTTGTAATCGACCTGTTGCAAAAATAGTGCGTCAATCCAGTTATTAACTACATTTGAGTCCTTGTTCAGGGTTTTTGAGATGAAATCGTCGAGGATTGTCGACGCGTTTTTCAGATTTGTCTGGATAATTTTTTTGTTCGGCGAGCCCTCGAGCGATTCTTTTTCGGCTAAGGTCAAATAGCTTTCGACTTTTTCAAGCACGTCATCCGGCGTGCCGATTGCTTTTTCGGTAGCTCTGAAATCGGTGATAATCTGTGCGATATTCACCTTATTTTTTGAATAGTCAATCTGGGATTTTTGGCCGTTGGGGTATTCCTGACGTTTGTAAGTATCTTTATTTTCTTTGCTCGATTGATAGACATCACGGTTTTCTCTGTGCAAGGCAGCATTGTTGGAGGGTTCTTCGCCTGAGGCACCCACCTGCTTTTTGTTCTGCGGAGGAACATATGGTTTGATATTTACCGGATAAATCGAGTTATACATCAACTTCCTCAAAGTCTTTTGTCATAATCTGCCCTTAATTTTTATTGTCGGTACAATTTCATGGTTTTTGAATATTTTTCCCTAAAATCATACTTTTGTATTAGACTTGTCTGCTTTCAGAGTTATTTTAATGATTTCTCCCGAAAAGTCATGTATCCATGCCTTATTTTTACTTAAATAAAATGTTAAAAATTCATAACAATGTATGATTTTATAAAACTAAAGTATGTGTAGAATAATCCTATACTCCTTAGAAGACGACGATACGCATATCCCTAATCTAACAGCTACGAACCCCTAAGTCCGTAGCTTTTTTTTATATATAGGGCGGAAGCTGGTATAAATTTTTTCACGATTATAGCG
Source organism: uncultured bacterium (assembly GCA_900547585.1). GTDB lineage: Bacteria > Cyanobacteriota > Vampirovibrionia > Gastranaerophilales > Gastranaerophilaceae > Spyradomonas. The sequence goes on from URHD01000028.1 coordinate 20,759, forward strand.
GTTGTTTAGGGACACAGTCCCGTTTCAGGATTGTTGTGTTTTTGCGTGGGGCGGAAGCTAGTATAAATTTTTTCACGATTATAGTGGTTGTTTAGGGACACAGTCCCGTTTCAAGATTATTGTGATTTTTTCGTGGGGCAGCATGATATGGGCTGAAACTAATTCCGCATCTTTTCGCTTCGCAATAACGGAAAGGCGAAAATACTCCGTTAATTTAAAATTTATGCTAAAATGTCCCTAACAAAATAAGGGGAGATTTATGAAAAATTTAAAACTAAACCTGATTATAGCGCTAATGAGCATGGTCATCGCATGCGGCAGTGTATTTGCGGCACAAAAAACAGCGCCGGAGCCGGAATTTATACCGACAATTGACATCCAGCTTCCTGCTCCGCAAACCGAAGGCGGCATGCCGCTTATGGACGCCTTAAAAAACCGGAAAACAGTCCGAACTTTTACATCACAGGAGCTTGATGAACAAACTCTCTCAAATCTGCTCTGGGCGGCTAACGGAATCAACCGCGAAGACGGAAAACACACAGCGCCCAGCGCAATGAACCTTCAAGAGGTTGTGATTTATGCGGTAATGCCCAAAGGCGTGTACTATTATTACCCGAAAGGACATTTTTTAAAGCGCATAATGAAAGAAGACCTGCGCCCGCTCGTCGGAAATGCACCGTTGACGCTTCTTTATGCTGCGAATCTTGCCCAGCAGACAAAAATTAACGCGGCATGTGATATCGGATTCATCGGGCAGAATGTTTATCTTTTTGCTGCTGCAAACGGGCTTGCAACGGTATTTAAAGGAAGCCTTAACACGGCGGCTATTGACCAGAAGCTTGAACTGCGCCTCGGTCAGGAGGTTATGTACGGGCAGTCAATCGGTTATCCGTCTTCCAAGAGAAGATAAATTTTCACAATTATGCGGTGGGAACCGCTGCGCTATTCCTACCCTACTTTCTGTTAAAACTCCTTGTGAATTCCCGTTTTAATAATCTTTCCGAGTAAAAGGTCGGATAAGTTAATTTTTTGCCTCGATTAGCTGCGCTGGAATAGGTCAAAAAATTAACTTACCGACCTTTTACGCTAACGTATCAATAATACCTTCTTGAAGCCTTAACATTGCCGTTTTTATCATAGCCTGTGTTTCCGACCCAGTGAGTGGTGAGATTTTTGTCTTTGTCAAAAATATATTGCTCGGATTTTGAAATATAGTACGCGCTGCCGATAAGATTGCCCTTAAGGTCATAGGTTGCGACGTTGTGCGGGAATGCGAGACGGCTTTTTTTGTCCGTGTAGTCGAGTTTTCCGTCTCTTGTGTAATAATAAGCGCGATAAGGGTCGCTTTTGTAGCGTACGCCGTAAATCCCCGTTGAAAATTTGCACAGCTCCCTGTCTTTGAGGTCAATTTGCCCGTTTAAAATAGCATTCATGTTTTCTTCGTAGTTGGGGTCAATTAAATTTGCGAAAATCAAATCTTTTGAAATATTTTCCGAAACATTATCAAAAGCTGCCGAGCGTGCGCCGTCAATATCCATTGAAACCCCGCCCTGAAGCACAGTTTCGCCGTAACAGGCACAATGAAGCGTTAAAAATATCAAAATTGTAAAAATTTTCTTCATATTCTGATTATTAATGATAAATTTTTAAAAATCATCCTGCGACCGCTTAGATATGCCCGTCTAAAAGTATATATTTTTGATAAAAATAAGCTGTTTTTTGTCATGTTGATTTAAAATATTAAGAATTTTTTTAATTTTTTCAAAAAAATGAATCAGGGGTGAACACTTGGAATAGCCTGATAGGCTGGACAAAAATAATTATGGTGTAACTATTATCTAAAATAATAAGGCATGTGACGTCGCATGTCAATAATAAATTTTTCATGAAGCAGTTTTACAGCCTTAAAATCCGCGCGGGGAGCGGATATAATGCCAATATTATGAAAACATTTAAAGAAGCACTTGGTGCAAAAATCAGAGAATATAGAAAAAGCCGCGGGCTAACTCAGGAAAAGCTTGCCGAGATTATTGATGTGAATCAAAGACAGCTCGTGAGAATAGAATCCGGCGAAAATTATCCGTCAGCCGAAACTTTTGAGAAAATTTGTCTTGCGCTTGAGATTTCTCCTGACGCATTTTTCAAATTCGAATGGCAAATTAAAGAAAAGATTATGAAAACCGGCACTTACAATGTTCCTGTGTTGAGCCTTGTCAAAAAGGACGAAAATGTGACGGTGAAAACAGAATCGCCTGCTTTGAAAAAGGAATTCAGCAAAAAGCGTACCTTCCCGTCAAGCAAATCCGAACTTTCAATGATAGAAACAGCAAGAAAAATCGGCACTCCGATAAAAGTTCAATATTTTGACGGGCGCCAGCGTGACGGAATAAAAGTTTATAATCCCGACGGAACGATTGAAACGCTTGTTTCTCAAGAAGATATCAAACAATTCAAAATTTATGACGATATTCTGGCTAAAATGAAGAAAATTTCTGCCGACAAACAAAAACTTGAATTCATAAACCTCGCGCTCAACGCTTTTTCAGATAAAGAAGCCTTGCAGGAATTGATGATTACGGTCAAAGGCATGCTGCTTCTTCAGGATAAGTGATTTATAATCTGGATGAGTAAAAGAACGGATATTTGTCTTTGCAGTGACTATGGGGGAGGCTGCTTTGAGCAAAAATTGTTAACATTTTTCCCCGCATAGCCGGAGGAATCGGAACGGAAAAGACAAATATCCATTCTTTTATTTTCACTTTCACTTTTGCGGGATTACATGTTTAATGCATAAGCAAAGATTTCTCCGGCATGGTGGTTGTAGGCGATTCCGTCTTCTTTTGTGAAAAGATTGTTCCAGTGGCTGTTTGCGTCACCGAAAGCGGAATATGATGGGTTGCACATCATCAAATGGTGCGTGTTTGTGTCATATCTGAGCGGAAAAAGGTCATGCATCTGCATAAAACTCGGCAATTTGTCGGCTGCGTGGTTGTAACCGAACAGGCATGAGCGCATGCGGTTTAATCTTTGTTCATAACAGTACCAGCCTTCGTCATTGTCGTTTGAAACTTCGGGCCCGGGGGCGTATTCTCGGCAGTATTTGTATTCTTCAGACCATCTTTTGATGTCTTCAATGTTGTCAGCGTCGCCCCACGCGGTTCCGCAGGTTACGCCCATGCCTTTGTAGCGGTTTATGTCCCAGTCGCAGCGCTCGCCCGCAAAACTCAGGTCATTGCGGTTTGAGCGGCTTCTTATTTCATAAAAAATGTACTGCATAAGCCCGTAATCAGGCGTTTTTCCCACTCCGGTGTAAAAATGGGGCTGGTAGCCGTCAACATGTTTTAGCGAATCAAAGAAAATCGCGTCAAAACCGAGATTTATTGCTTTGACGTTTTCGTTGATGAAAAGCTCGACGTGTTCATCGTTTTCCCATTTAAAAGGTTCATCCGGACGGTCAAAAGAGGCGATTTTGAGCTGGTCTTCGGATATAAGCATGCGAAAACCGGTTTTTAGCCCCCGAAAATGCGCAATATCGTTGAAAGCGCGGATTTGTTCGTCCGGAGAAACCGACGGTGTTTGATTTTCGAGCCCGGGAAGCAGAATATTTGCGCTATATCCGGTGTTGAGGCGGATTCCGTAGAGTGAATTTTCTTCCCATGGGGCTTTGTTGTAGCCGTCGCCGTAAATGTTCGGGAAAAGCTGAGAAAGAATAACACAGTTTGCCCAGCTCCTTGCGGAGGGCGGGATTGCACCCAGAAGCTTTATTGCGCTCAGCATTCCGCCCGAACATTTATTTTTTTGCATTCGTGCAATGGCGCGGTTGTTGATTTCTATGTAATTTGCGTTTCTGCCCCATTTGTCGCCGTAATCCGGGGTTTCGATTTTCGGCGGAAATATCTGATAAAAGAATCCGCTTTCTGTCAGCGTGGAAATCGTTTCGAGGGATTCTTTCAGCGTGCGGTTCAGAAGTGTTGCGGGCGTGATTCTTGCCATCCAGCGTTTGTTTCGGGCATAATCTATCCCGCGGTAGGCGAATTCGTCAGCCCAGTGGTCTTTTTTGAGGATAATTGAGCCTGAAATCGCTTTCAAAAGCTTATTTACAGGCGTGGATTCTTCCCAGAACCGCTCTTTTAGCAGTTCGTAGATGGTATTTTCATAATCCTGAATGTCGAAAACGTTAGATTTGTTTTTTGTATTGATTTTTTGTGCGGCGTTTTTTTCCATACTGACAGTATAGGGGGCATTTTGCCCCGAAACATTGCCGCAAAATACCGTTTTTTAATTTTTTAAACGGTCGATAAACCACCCGATGGGGGGATTTTAAATTTAAGCAATAAATAACCTTATCCCCGTCTTTTTCACCCAATCATGCCCCGAAAAACCTTATCTCAAGCGATAAAGCCAGACGCATTCGGATTCGTCGCCTTCAATTTGCATCCCGTCGGTCAGAAAATCAATATAAACCTCATCATCGCCCGTTGAGCCGAGAATTTGGACTTCATGCGGTTGAAACTCAAAATTTTCCAAATCAACCTTATGCCTGTAAGGTCCTGCGTAGATAGGCAGGTCAGGCCTGCCGATTTCTCCGGTGAGCTTTTTGGCGTATTCGATAATCGCATCGCGAATCGCGTCATTGTACTGATATTTCGCGCTGAGCTCGATATTGTCAAGCACAAGCGCTTCTTCTTCGTCAACATCGGCAATGTAGCACATCGTGTTGCCCACAAATTCCTTTCCGTCCATAACTTCAATGCCGGAAATGCATTTGTTCATGATATATGTCGGAGCGCTCCATTCGTTGCAGCCCGTGCCGACCGCTGTGCAGCAGCCTGCATGATTTCAGAGGAAAAGCGCGTGAGAAATGTTGTTCATGTCGGTTTGGTGGACTTCAAGCTCGACTTCGCCGTCGTTTTTCATGTTTTGCGCGTTTTTGTAGTCGTTTGCTCTGAGTTTCAACATGTGGTTAAGCAGCGTGGTTCTGGCGTTTTCGACTTTTTTGTCATCAGATGATGTGTTCCAGAAGTCTTCTTTGTTCATAAAACATTTTATTGCTTCAATTGCCTTTCCGAGCCGGTCAAATTTAATCG
>URHD01000029.1 GCA_900547585.1 uncultured bacterium
TATTTTATAAAAATAAGATTTTTTAAGAAAATCCCCAAAATATCAAAAAACCGCAAAATGTTGACCTACACTGCGTCATGCGCTATTCTTTATAAAATAAAAGAGAATTATTTAGAGGAAAAAATTATCTATCACATACCTAAACTCAGTACCATGAGTTTTTACACAAGCCGAATACTTCAGATTAGTACCTGAGCCGAAACGGCTCTTTTTTTTAGACAAAAAGGCGCTGATTCCTTCCAGAAAAAGCGCCTTTTTAGTAAAACATTATTTTTTTGCTGTTGCTTTTGTTTGTTTTTGCTTGATATCTAATGCAGCGTTATGAGCTAACAGGTAAACCGAGCAGGTTTTATAGTTTTTTATATACCATGCACATTTTTCCTGGGCGCATACTATCTCCATATCATTTCCGGCACTCATTAACGGACATATTGGTATTGACATATTCTTCCTACACTTTCAACTTATCTGCCTGTTTTAACAGGTTGCAGTTTTCTTCTCTGCTTTTTTCGTAATCTTTATAAATTCTTGTACGGTTGATAACTTCATCAAAATCAATCTGATGCGCGTCAAAATCCGGCCCATCAACACAAGCGAATTTGACTTTTCCGCCAACAGTCAACCGGCATGCGCCGCACATTCCTGTTCCATCAACCATAATCGGGTTCATGCTGGCTTCAGTTTTTATCCCTTTATCTCTGGTCAAATCAGCAACAGCGCGCATCATCGGCATAGGCCCGACCGCAATTGCATAATCAATTTTTTCTTTTTTCATCAAGTCATCAAGCACACCGGTAACAAAACCCTTTGTACCCAAAGAGCCATCGTCTGTAGTGATAAAAAGTTCACTACAAGCATCTTTCATTTTGTCCTGCCAGAAGATTAAATCTCTATTTCTTGCGCCCATAATCATATAGACTTTGTTTCCGGCGTCTTTAAAGGCTTTTGCAATTAAATAACACGGTGCAGCACCATATCCTCCGGCAAGGCATACAACAGTGCCGTATTTTTCAATATGTGTAGGTTGACCGAGCGGCCCTACAACATCAGCAATCTCATCACCCTCGTTTAATTGAGCAAGTTTTTTTGTAGAATAGCCGACAGCCATGAAAACTATGGTCAATTCGCCCTTTTCGCGGTTGTAATCAGCGATGGTGAGGGGAATTCTTTCGCCATTTTCATCAACTCTTAATATAATAAACTGCCCTGCCTGCGCATTTTTCGTAACAAATGGCGCGTCAATGGTCAGTTCGTACTGGTTTGAGCACAATTCTTTTTTTGCTAATATTCTATATCCCACTTTTATTGATTTCCTTTAATATTTTTAGATTTTCATACAACAGAATAACATTTATCGCTGTTTCTGCCAACCCTATTTTTTCAATGCATCAGCACCCGAAACGACCTCGAGAATTTCACCCGTAATAGCGGTCTGGCGCACTTTATTGTAATCAATTGTCAGAGTGCGAATCATTTCATCTGCATTGTTCGTCGCTGAGGACATTGCCATCATTCTGGCAGCAAGTTCACTTGCAACTGCCTCAAGCAGCGCCTGATAAATGATGTTCGAAATATACATCGGCACCAATTTTTGCAAAATATGGTTCATATCGGGCTCAAAAATCATCAACGGGTCAATTGTATGTGCTCCGGCGGTTTCTTCCATCTCAGTTTTCTCAACAGGAAGAACCTGCCAGTCAGAAACCTTGTATGACATCATATTTTTGAAGCGAGTTGTGATTACTTCGATATTATCAATAACTCCGCCCACAAGTGCAGCTGCCATATCTTCGGCAATAACAATTGCGTTCGAAGAATTGGGCTCACCCGAGATTGAAGTGTATTTTTTTACAATTTCAAAGCCTGCAGATAGCTCTTTTCTTCTCAAAGAAGAATAACCTTTCTGTCCGACAACAAAAACCTTAACATCAAGCCCTTGCTCTTTCAAAGCGGCGATTTTGTTCAATGCGTATCTTATAACGTTTGCGTTATAAGCACCCGCGAGCCCTTTGTTAGAAGTAATAACAAGCAGTCCGACGGTTTTTATGTAGCGGGTTTTCAAAAGTTCGGGATAATTATCAATTGCGCGTTCTATTTTCAAGCCGGTGCCTGAAAAATCACCGTCAGAAGAAGCCAGCGCTCTCGAAAACGCCTGTGCAATTGCTTTTGCAAAAGGACGGGCTGCTTTTACGCGGTTTTCTGATTTTTTAACCTTTGCAGCCGCAACCATTTTCATCGCACGCGTAATTTTCTGCGTGTTTTTAATACTGGTTATTCTGTCTTTTATATCTAATAAATTTGGCATTTTTTGTCCTTTTTGATTTTGTCATGCTAAACTTTTTTCAGAATCTTGCATAAAGCCGCATAAATTTACGCAACGCTGATAAGATGCTGAAACAAGTTCAGCATGACAGATAGATTTAAGCACTGAATACTGACGATTTGAACGTATCAAGGCTTTCTCTAAGCTGTATTTTGTCTTCATCGCTAAGAGCAGCTCCGGAATTGAGTTTTGATTCAAGCTCGGAAAGGTTTGATTTGAAATATTCAAACCATTCTTTTTTGAATTGAGCGATTTTGTTGTTGTCAATATCGTCAATTATTCCTTCGTTTGCCGCAAAGAGGATGCTAACCTGCTCTGCAACACTCAAAGGTGAATATTGAGGCTGTTTCAGTACTTCTGTAAGTTTCTGGCCTCTCAAGAGCTGATCTCTGGTTGCTTTGTCCAAATCGCTTGCGAATTGAGCAAAAGCTTCCAATTCTCTGAATTGTGCAAGGTCAAGTCTTAATTTTCCGGCAACCTGTTTGATACCTTTTGTCTGAGCAGCACCGCCAACACGGGAAACCGAGATACCGGCGTTGATTGCAGGTCTGATACCCGAGTTAAAGAGGCCTGTTTCAAGGAATATCTGACCGTCTGTAATTGAAATAACGTTCGTCGGGATGTAAGCTGAAACATCGCCTGCCTGTGTTTCAATAATTGGCAAAGCAGTGATTGAGCCGCCACCGAGTTTGTCATTCAGTTTTACAGCACGCTCAAGAAGTCTTGAGTGCAGGTAGAAAACATCACCGGGGTAAGCTTCACGTCCCGGCGGACGTCTGAGAAGCAAGCTCATTGCACGGTAAGCCTGAGCCTGTTTTGTAAGGTCATCAAATACAATCAGAACGGCTTTTCCCTGCTCCATAAACTCTTCTGCCATCGCCATACCAGCAAAAGGAGCGATGTATTGGAGCGGAGCCGGCTCGTCAGCAGTCGCTGAAACAATAATTGAATAATCCATTGCGCCGTAATCTTCCAGTTTCTTGGCAAGCTGCGCAACAGTCGAAGTTTTTTGCCCGATTGCAACGTAAATACAAATTACATCCTGACCTTTCTGGTTGATGATTGTATCGATTGCAATAGCGGTTTTACCGGTCTGTCTGTCGCCGATAATCAACTCTCTTTGTCCGCGCCCGATAGGTGTAAGCGCGTCAATCGCTGTCAAGCCGGTCTGTAGAGGTTCATGAACTGATTTTCTGGTAACAATCCCCGGAGCTACACGCTCAACAGGTCTTGTTTTTTCATAATGTATGTCACCTTTGCCGTCAACAGGGCGTCCGGTCGGGCTTACAATACGTCCGATTAAGCCATCGCCTACAGGAACAGAAGCGATTCTTCCGGTAGCTTTTACGGTCATTCCTTCTTTGATTTGCGTGTATTCACCGAGGATTACGACGCCGACGTTATCTTCTTCAAGGTTTAGTGCGATACCAAGAGTTCCTTTTCCGTCATCAAATTCAACGAGCTCGTTTGACATTGCATTTCTCAAGCCGTAAACACGGGCAATCCCGTCACCGACCTCGAGAACCGAGCCGATGTTAGAAACTTCCATTTCCGAAGAATAGTTTTCGATTTTCGCTTTGATTATGGAAGTAATTTCATCCGGTCTTATTGTAGCCATTTTACTTATCCTTTTAATTGTATCTTCAATTTATTTCCCTCGCCTCAGGGAGAGGGGGGCGGGGTCACAGCCCCATTTTGCATATTTTATGCCAGTTTTCTTTGCAAACTTTCGAGTTTGCGGGCCATTGAGCCGTCGATTGTTTTGTCCTGGATTTTCAGAATCATTCCTGCGATAATTTCGGGATTAATCGAATAATCAAGCACAACCGACTTTTTCAGCCTGTTTTCGAGTTTGTTTTTCAGGTTTTCTTTCAAATCCTCATCGACCTCGACCGCAGAAACGACCTCAACGCGCAAAATATTCTTTGCTTCGTCCAGCCCCTTTTCAAAGCAGTACAAAATCGTGTCAATGAGTGAGAATTTATTTCTTTCGACAAGAATATAAAGAAGATTGAGCACATCAGGCGCAATCTTTCCGTCAAAAATGTTTTTAACAGCGTCTTTTTTCTCGGAAGCAGGGATTATCGGGTGATTCATGAAATTTTTGAACTCTTCAGAAGAATCGTAAGCGTCGCATACGGTCTTAATATCCTCGTGGAATTTATCCAGTTCGTTTTTGGATTTTGCAATCTCAAGAATCGCATCCGCATATCTTTTTGCGGGTGCAATGAGCTTATTATCAATGTTTTTAGCCGAATTTGCCATTTAAACTTCCAGTCTGTCTATGCTGTTGATAAAGTCACTAATAAATTTTCTATGGAGTTCTTTGTTGCCGTCAAAAGCACGTTTAACCTGCCTTTGAGCAACATCGACAGAAGCTTTACTAACATTTTTCATCAAAGAAGATTGAACCTGTTTTTCTTCTGCCTCGAGCTGTTTTTGGGCATTTTCTTTGATTGAAGCAACGAGTTTTTCAATTTCATCTCTGGATTTTGCTTCAAAAGCCTTTGCTGTTGAGTCTGCTTTTTTAAGAATCTCATCAAGCTCAGCCGGAAGATTTTCAAGCGATTTTTCTACCTTATGAAAAGCTTCTTCCGCCTCTTTTTTGAGATTATCCGAGGATTCAACAGATGCCTGAATATCACGCCTCTGGGCTTCCATTGCTTCGGGAAGTTTCAGATATTTCATCAAAATAGCAAAGAAAATCACAAGAATCGTGAAGTTAAATGCGTTTGAATTAAGTATATTTGACCAGGAAATATCAAGCATTTTGTCTTATTACCTCTTCAACCTCGCCGGCAGCCAGCGGTTCAAAAGCAACGCCCTCTCCGATGAGTTTTGTTGTTATATTGTTGGCAATATCAGCAACATTGTCACGGAAACCGAAATAAACACTGTTTTTTTCATTATAAAGGTCGTTTTTTTGCCCCTCGAGCATTTCGCTCATTTCGGATTTTGTGCCGTTTAAGGCTTTTGATTTTTCGTTTTTAATAGCTTCTGTTTTAGCCGCAACAATATCACGCGATTTTCTGTGAGCTTCGCCGATTTTTCTGTCTTTTTCTTCAAGAAGCGCATTCGCGTTTTTACCATGCTCGTCCGCTGCAAGTTTGTTGTTATTAATATATTCCTGACGCTTTTGCATAATCGCAAGAACCGGTTTATACAAAATCTGGTTCATAATAATAACGAATATTATGAAGCTGACTGCTGATACTAATAATGTTGCATTAAATTCCATTTTTGTTCCTTGTTAATTTGTTGATTCGGGCATTTTGCCGCAAATCCTTGCCATATTAAGGCATTTTCGCATTTATGAGCGCCAGACGAAACTTTTGCCCTTGATAGCTCTGCGGTGCGCTTGCTCCTCGCGTTAAATAAACCTCCGGCAGCCACCCTGCGCTCCTTGTTGCGGTGCGTTAACCAATCATTCCGCTCAATTTCATAGCGATGAACAAGCCGTAAATTGCACAAGCTTCAGCAAGAGCAGCACCGAGAAGGAAGAAACCTACTGCTTTACCTGCGATTTCGGGTTGCCTGGAAATTGCATCCAAAAGACCTTTTGTTGCTACGCCGATACCCAAACCTGCACCGATAGCACCGAATCCGATTGCAAGACCTGCACCGATATCAGCCAGACTGCCTGCTACTGTTGCCAATTGTTCTACTGCCATAATTTTCTCCTTTTTTATTTTCGATTGTTTTATTTTATTCTTGACCGGCTTCGCCGGAGATTCCGAATCGGTTTCGGAATGACATTTTTTTGTTTTCGCTCCCTCGCTTTGAGGAAAGCGATTTTTTAGTGTTCTTCTTCAGCAGTTGCAAGAGCTACGTAAGCAGTTGCAAGCATTGTGAAAACCAGAGCCTGTACGAAAGCAACAAAGACCTCGAATAGCATAATCGGCAGAGGCAGAAAATAAGCAAAAATGCCTACAAAAGCCGCTACGAGAAGCTCTCCGGCCAGAATATTGGCAAAAAGCCTGAGTGCAAGCGTAAACGGGCGGATAACCATCTCTGCAAGCTCAACAATTGCTTCGACAATGTCGATAGGGTTGAAGCTGCGAAGAAAATATCTTATGCCCTTAGCTCTTACGCCCTGATATACATAATAAATCAGAACCAGAATCGCCATCCCTGCCGTCATGTTAATATCATTGGTCGGAGAAGCGAGTTCGCCCTGTTTAAGATGATATATTTTCCACGGAATTTGTCCCATGAGGTTTGCAGTAACAATAAAAAGGAACAATGAAGCAATCAGCGGAACATGCTTTGCTCCGGATTTTCCAATCATAGATTCTGTCAGCCCGCCAAAGAAACACATTATCTTTTCGGCAACTGTTTGCAATGTACCGGGTACCAGCGAGAGTTTTCTGGTCGCGAGCACCGCAAATAAAATGAGCACCGCCATAGCAATCCACATGGTAATAAGAGTATCCATGTTTACGCTCATATTGTGACCTAAATTTACTATCCAATGGCCTTCTGACATTACTAATCCTTTTTGTTAACCCTCTATATAGCCATGCTATATTTTTGATTATAATACAAAAAATAAAAAGGGGTAAATTTATTTTTTTCAATGTGGATTTTAGGTTTTTAAGATATTTTGAGGCCGCACCTATTCCGCATTCGTACGCAATAATAAAGTATTGCAACGAATGCTCGTTCTCCGAATTGGGAAGATTGAATTTATAAAAAAACAGACGCTATACTTGAGTATAACGCCTGTTTTTTGTAAAGATTCTAATTATTTAAACTTAAATCCGCCTTTAAGGACAGTAGCGGCTTTTCCCTGTGGGACGAATTTCCAGCCTCTTGATTTGCTGAGATTTCCGTCGTTAGCCGGGTGCAAATTACCGGACTGAGCGCCTGTTATCTGGCTATTGTCACCTTCAACATCACCGATTGCGCTATTTCCGGTTCCTTGATTCGAGCTGCCTCCTGTACTACCGCCGGTGCTGCCACCGGAACTACCGCCAGAGCTACCTCCTGTACTACCACCGCTGCTGCCGCCCGAGCTACCTCCAGTGCTACCTCCGGAACTACCGCCAGAGCTACCGCCCGAGCTGCCTCCGGAACCGCTGCCAGAACCGCCTGAGTCGCCTGAACCACTGCCACCGCCGTCATCAGATCCATCGTCCGGTGTCAGAATCGGTCTGTCAGGGAGTGGAATCGGATTTTCTGGATCCAATACCGGTGTATCAATAGTAGGGTTAGATGGGGTAGGGTTTGAAGGAGTTGAAGGCTTGGAAGAACCACCTCCACCGCCTCCGCCGCCACCACCGCCGGCGGTGAATCTTTCTTCATTGACGGCAGTATTTGTTTCGTTATGGTGTTGCCAGATATCATCTCCCTGCATTGTCGGAGTTTCTGTATACATATTGGAGACCGCCATTGCTTTAGGCACAAACATCTCATTCAACAAGGCAAGAACGCCTGCTGTGTCATCGGAATCATCTTCAACTTTTTGCAGAATGAATTTGTAGATATCGACGTCAATCTGGTTCGGAGCTGCCGACCCGTTTACGTCAATATAATAGTCATCGCCGCTGTTTGCAATAACAACCTTGTCTGCGAGCACAACAGCACTGGTCAAACCGTTAATAGAACCTGCAAAGCAGTCGGAAATATTGCTTGAGTCGCACTTTTTGATTGTTTTTAGCTGGGGAACGATGTATTTCTGGAATTTGTCGCCGGTCCAGTTATCAATCGGGCCGTTATCAACGATAGCACCGTCAAGCGAAGCTTCCAAAGACTGATATCCCTTTTTCAACTGTGTAGTAGTCTGTTCATTAAAAGATTGTTTTTTAACGACCGGAATCGTTATGCCGGCGATGATAGCCAGTATTGCGATAACAACAAGGGCTTCAGCCAGCGTAAATGCTTTTCGTTTCTTTTTCATCGACGCACCTTTCTATTTTTAATTACATTACCAGGCGGTAATTTTCCATCCGTTTTGAACCAGAGTCTCAGTACTTTCTCTATCCGCAGCTAAATTTGAGCTAGCCGGCTCAATTTTTAATGTAACGCTTCCGTCCTCGTCATCGACGATTCTTTTTAGCTCAAATTTGTAGATATCTACGCCCTCAAGGTTCGGTTCATCAGGGCCGTTAGCGTCAACGTACAAATTTGCATTATTTGCGCCGATAGAAACACCATCTGCGAGGAGATAAGAAGAAGTTACTGTTATGTCATCCGATTTAAAGCAATCAGAGCCGGAATCTGTATAATTAAGTTCGGGCACCATTTTTTGTGAAAAAATATTAGCAACAGCCCAGTCTTCAAATTTAAAATCCTTTGCAATCGCCCTGTCAAGGGCTCCGTTGAGGGCAAGATAACCTTTTTTTGCGCCTACTTCTATCTGTGCTCTAAAATTATCCCTTTTCAACACAGGAACGCACAATGAAGCTATGATAGCAACTATAGTCAAAGCAATCAATGCTTCTGCAAGGGTAAATGCTTTAAATTTATTTAATTTGAACATGAAGTTCCTTTCTGTACGAGTTTTCTCAGGTTAATATATTGTGCCACTTCTTTGCCCAGAGAATCAACACTGCTCAGGTATGGTGAATCAATATGAGAGTGATAATCAAGTTTCGGGTCGATTATGTAGACAGTAGGGAATGCAGAAATTTTATATTCCTTTACAAGCCCTTCGTTTTTTGGGTTTTCAACATCAACGAGCACCACATTTATATCGCCGCGGTAGATATTTCTGACTTTATCAAGTTTGGGCATGAATTTTATGCAATATGTGCACCAGTTTGCATAAAACACTGTCAAAATCGGCAAATCCTGCGATTTTGCCTTTTCATAAGTCATTCCGATATCATAATCAGACGGTCGCATGTTGCTTTTAGGCAGAATAGCCATGCAGCTTTTAACCGAAAAACCGACCAGTATTAAAACCAAAATTGCTATTAATGTTTTCTTTATCATAGTTTCGCTCCTTTAGGCACCACGGTCACGCCGTTCGGAGAAACGTAGAATCCACGCGCCAAATCTTCTTCCTTATCAAATCCAATCTTCGTATATGCGGGAATATCAACATTTTTGTCAATAATCGCCTTAGAAATATGAGAATGCCGCCCGACATTGACATTCTCCATCAATATCGAGTCCACAACGCTCGAAAAGCTGTTAATTCTAACCTTGGGAGAGAGAATACATCTGGACAGAGAGCCGCCGGAGATTACACAACCCTCGGAAACCATTGAGTTCGTAGCCATACCGCGTCTTTCGAGTTCTTCCCAGATGAATTTTGCCGGAGGATAGTTGTAATTAAACGTTCTCAACGGCCATTCTTTAGAATACAGGTTTAACTCCGGATCATATGCTAGCAAATCCATATTTGCCTGCCAGTATGCGTCGATGGTTCCTACATCACGCCAGTAGCCGCGCTCGGATTCTTCCATACCCGGGAAAGTATTCTTTGCAAAGTCATAAACAAACACCCTGTCGCCCTGTTTGAGCATTGAGGGGATTATATTTTTGCCAAAATCATGGTTGGAATCGGATTTTTGCGCATCATTTTCCAGTTCCATGATTAATTTATCTTTTTTAAATATATAATTTCCCATAGAGGCGAGGCATTTTGTTTCATCGCCGGGGATGTGCTTGGGTTTTGTTTTTGGTTTTTCCACAAACGCGGTAAGACGCCAGTTTTCATCAACCTCCATTATTCCATACTCACCCGCTTCTTCTATGGGGATAGGAATAGCTGAAATTGTTAAATCAGCGTTGTTTTTTGTGTGATAATCGAGCATTTGAGCCACATTCATTTTATAAATATGGTCACCGCCGAAAACGCAAATATTTTCGCAATCTTCATCCTTTATATGATGAAGATTCTGATAAACGGCGTCAGCAGTACCCTGATACCAGTGTCCGTCAATTCTCATCTGGGCAGGAACAAGGTCGACATACTGGTTAATGATAGGAGAGAGCGGCCAGCCTCTTGCTATATGCTTGTTCAGAGAGTCCGATTTGTACTGTGTAAGTATTTTCAGCTTATAAAAGCCGGAATTTATGAAGTTATTAATAACAAAATCAATAATTCTATACCGTCCGCCAAAAGGGACAGCAGGCTTTGCTCTGTCTCTGGTCAGCGGATAGAGCCTTTTCCCTTCACCACCCGCAAGAATCATGACCAGACTGTCTTCAATTGCCATAGTGCTCCTAACTATTTTTCAACACAAATTATATATAAATAATAACACATTTTTGATATAGTTGATAGTCCAAACGAAATAAAAATTTTCATCATCCTGCTATTTAACCCCCAAAATGCAAAATTATATACAGTTGTACAATTTATTAAATTTTTTGCCGCAGGTAATATTCTCGTAAAGTCAAAGGAGGAAATGAGGAATGTACAATTCTATAATTCAGGCGCAGTGCGTATCAATGGAAAAACTGGAACATTTGTTTATTGATTTGGAATACACAAAATCAACAAATAAAAGCACAGCTCTTTACCGCAGCAGAAGTTTTAATCAGAAAAACAAAAAATATCTTCAATTCGACGAGGTAAAAGAAGCACTTCGCGAGGTGAACAAAAATGATTTGAAATACATATATTTTGTGGGGAAAGATCCGCTTTCCCATACGGATTTTAACCAGATTCTGCGCCTGTGTTTGAATTATGCACCTGTCACAATTTATACGGATGGAAATTGCATTAACGACAAAAAAGCTAGATTCCTCAAACGCGTTGAAGACGAGGGAACAAACGAGATTATTTTTAAAATTTATATAAATCATTTTGACGAAAAAACAAACGACGAAAGAACCTCGCGCGGCTCGTTCAGAAAGGCAATGCACGCTATCAGTTCACTCAACAAATACGGTTTTAACCCGATTCTTGCAATTTTGAAAAGAGAGGGCGATCAAAATCCGATTCAAGGCTTCAAAGAGCTCGGCATAAAATTCGGATTCGAAACCGAAGATATAAATTTCTGCATTATTCCGGAATCAATAACAGAAGAGGGTTCTGACTGCATTCCTGCCGGCAAGTCAGACATAGAAAGCCTCAATCTCGACTGCAAATGCTCAAGAATGCTTACGAAAAACGGTGTATATAACTGTCCACTGCTCGCAAACGATTATCGAGGAAGATGTGGGGGCAGTTTAAAGGATTTTAGCAACAGAGCTTATTTAGAAACTCCGTACTGTGCAAAATGTGTTGAAAACGGGCATAATATTTATGTGAACCAATGGGAATAAACCAAAAAGACCGGACAATAAATCCGGTCTTTTTATAGTTCTATGCATTTTTAGCCTGTTCATATTGATCTTCAGTGATTTCGTATCCGTTTTTATCAAAATAAAAGAAAATTTTCGGATTTTTATAGATTCTTTTTGAATAACCGTTTGCCAGAGTTTCTACTGCCGGAAATTTTGTAAGATCTATTTTTTCTTTTGTTTCTGATTTAGTAGTCTTTGCGGGTGCTGCAGCTTCTTTTTTAGCTTTTCCAAGGTAGCCGCCGTTTTTATCGTAATGTCTTATGCCGCTGCCGCCATTCCACCAGGAGCCGAAATCGTATGACATATCAAATGAACCGTCCGGATAAGTTTTAACGACTTTGAATTCGCCGCCGCTTCTGAAAGTGCTCTGAGCTCTTTTAAGTGCATCTGCTGCAGGTTGTTTATTGTCAGCAGAAGGCACTGTTTTTGCCGAAGATTGAAGAACAAACGGCTCATGGAACAAGCCGTCATTAGAGCAAGCTACATGTTCAAATTTGCCATCTTTGCCTAATTTATAGATTTTACCGTCTTTATCAATAAACTGCCCTTTTCCATAGGGTTTTACGTCTTTCATTGTAATCGCAGCAGCTGCTTTTTCGCTCTGTTCAATAATTTCGTCCTTGACCTCTGCCGGTTTTACAGGCGGAACTGGAGCAGCAGATCTGCCGAGTTTGTTATCACGGAGGAGTGTTCCGTCTTCCTGCATTATGTAGTATTTGTTTTCAGCCCTGTTTACGTAGCGTTTTGTTGCTGCATCGTATTCATAAGTAAATGTTTTACCAGATTTATCGCTCTTAATTGAAAATTTAGTAATCATGCCGTCTGCATTCTGCTCAAAATCCTCAAGTTTACCGTCGATTGCGCCGTTCGGGTTGTTAGGGTTTGTTACTTTGAGCTGTGATCCCTTTTTATAGCCTGTTTCTTCTTCTGCGGCTTCTTCAACCGGTGTTTCTTTGACAGGAGCATTTTCGACAACTTCTTCTGGGGCTTCATCAACGACTTCTTCGACTGTTTCAACAGGTTTTTTAGCCTGCGGAAGAATTTCGTCGAGTTTTTTGTTAAATTCAGCTGTTCCGACGCCGGCGCCATATTTATCGAGTTTTTTGTCGATTTCGGCAATCAATTTTTTGATTTTCTGACCTTCCTTCAGGTCAGGCACATCTCTGCCGATGGCGGCAGAGTACGCATATTCCAGCGCGAAACGCTGTTCAGTCAACTCCTGAACCTCGCGGCTGCTGCCTTTGAGAGTAATAGGGTTTGACATGTTGTCTTTTGTCAGTTTTTTCGACTTAATTTTTGCATCATAGCGTCCATCGCCATCATAGTCGATTACTGTATATTTTCCGACTTTTTTTGTGGCGGTATTTTCTTTATCAAATTCTTTATAAGAGTATTTTATGTCTTTTGAGTTGAAATTTATGGTTTCGTCATATCTACCGTCGCCATCGTAGTCAACTCTGACCTTATTTCCTTTGACATCAACTGTTGTTTTCTTCAAATCATACTTTTCGACGAACGATTGAAGTGCTTTGTTGTTGAAGTTAAAACCAATTGACATAAAATTCTCTCTTTCTCTCATTAATACTCTCTATACTCTTATAAAGTATTTTCCTTAAATAAAATTGCCATAAAAAATATATACTTATTCAAAAATACAAGATTTATCGCACTTTTGCGTGCTTTACAAAACTTAATAAAACTTTTTCAAACAATTTTTGAACATTTTTTGAAAATATTCGTTATAGTATATGTAAGGAAAAACAATATGAACAAAAAAACTTGTAACGGTTATGAAAGCGCATTCACTTTTATGAGTGAAGAAGACTTCAAAAAACATCTTGAAGAATGTGAAGAATGCAGACTTGAGCATGAAAAGATGCAAAGGGTTTCCGAGCTGATTCAAGAAGCAAAACCTTATTTACTAAAAGAAAGCAAAAAGAAAAAAACATTCTTAAAAGCAGCCTGTGCGGCATTTGTTGTGTTCGTGATGGGCGGATGCTATTCGATGTTTATGATGACAGGGTTTTATGACGAGATTGTTGCGCAAAACACGCCATCAATTGAAGAAATGGGGCTTCCTGTCGATGAGTACGGATTTTTATTGGTAAACTAATGAATTTAAAAGAATTGATTAACGGTAATTACGTTAAAAATATCATAAAAAACATAACAGGCGAGTACAACGAGGATCTTGAGCAGGAAGCCTGCGTAAAAATATGGAAAAATTCAGAAAAATACAAAGAACAGGGCAATCTAAAAGCCTGGGTAAGGACGGTGACAGCCAACGTAACAAAAGACTACCTTAAATCATCAGCACACAAAATGTCCCAGCAAACAGTCAGTGACGAGGAAATACTGATAGAAATCAGGGATAAAAAATCAACTCCGGAAAATGAACTGGTCAGGCGTGAGCGCCAGAAAACAATTTCTGCCGCAATAAATTCGCTAAAGCCAAAACTCAGAGAGATTATCATCCTCTATGAGATAAAAAACTGCTCGTACGAAGAAATAGCACAAAAACTCAAGTGTCCAATTGGTACTGTAAAATCACGTTTATATAATGCAAAGAAAGAGCTTGCCGAACAACTGCGGGAGCTGCTTTAGAAAGGAAAAACAATGAAAAAATCACTCGTATTGGCCGGAATCACCGCATTCCTGCTCTCATCAACAATGTCAATTTCTCAGGCTGCAGAAACAACAACCCAAATGCCCCAAAAGCCTGCTAACTGTGAATGCCAGCAGAAAAAACGGCCCGATTTCAAACGTCCGCCTCACAAAGGCCCGAACCTCGATGAAGAACTCAGCTTAACCGAGGCTCAAAAGAAACAGGCTGAGGATTTAAGAATGAAAGGTCATGACAAAATCAAGCCAGTTATGGAAAAAATGAAAACCAAACATGAAGAAATAAGAAAAATTAAAGAGGACACAACTCTTACAGAAGAACAAAAAACTAAAAAAATCGAACCTTTAAAGGCGGACATCAAAAAGTTAAAACTCCAGGCAAAAACTATCCGTCAGGACAATATGAAAGAATTTGAAGCAATTCTTACGCCTGACCAAAAGACAAAATTCGAACAAATCAAACAGGAAGGCAGAGAAAAGTTCAAAAAAGAACACCAGAAGCGTCAAGGACGCCCCTGCCCTCCGCCAGAAGCACGTTAATTCATCCGAACCAATAATAAATCCAAAGCCCTCGAAGATTCGGGGGCTTTTTCATAATTATTAAGAATTATCTTTGCCGCATTGCGCACTAAAAACCGATTAACATCGACAATTCTGAAAACGGATATCCGAATATTTTCGCAACTTCCGGATTTGTGAGCTTACCCTGATATGTATTTACCCCTTTATAAAGCTCGGGAGTTGATTTTACAGCTGCAATAAAGCCTTTGTTTGCAAATTTCAAAACGTAAGGAAGAATGTGGTTGTTCAAAGAAATTGAAGCTGTTCTGGCAACAAGTCCGGGGATATTCGGCACTGCATAATGAATTACGCCGTATTTTTCAAAAACAGGGTCGTCAATTGAGGTGGGTGAGTCAATTGTTTCGAAAATTCCGCCCTGATCGATAGACACGTCTGCAATTACCGCACCTTTTTTCATTGATTTAACCATTTCTTCCGTGATTAACTTCGGCGCTTTTTTAGAGTGGAGCAATACGCCGCTTATCACCAAATCCGCTTCTTTAATGAGCTTTTTGAGGTTATATTCGTTAGACATCGCAGTAGCAACAGCGCCGTGGAAGACTTCTTCAGCATGAGCAAGTTTTTTCGGGCAAATATCGAGCAAAGTAACATGCGCACCCATGCCCGACGCCACTCTCGCGGCATTCAGCCCGACCACACCGGCTCCGACAACTACCACTTCCGCCGGCATTACGCCCGCAACGCCGCCGATTAGAGTACCGTAGCTGTTTTCGCCGATTTGCAGGTACTGAGCGCCGATTTGGACGGACATTTTTCCGGCAATTTCGCTCATCGGGCGAAGCAAAGGCAAAGAACCATCAGGGAGTTCTATTGTTTCGTAAGCGATTGCCGTAATTTTCTTTTTAAGCAGCACCTCCAAAAGTTCCGGCTCCACTGCAAGGTGAAAATATGTAATAATCGTCTGACCGGTTTTAAAAAGCGCAAATTCCCCGGTTTGGGGTTCTTTTACTTTTACAATTATCTCAGATTTTGAATAAATTTCTGCAGAATTATCCAGAATCTTTGCGCCAACCGCCTCGTACAAAGAATCATCAAAACCTATTGCCGAGCCCGCATTTTTTTCCACATAAACCGTATGCCCGTTTTTCACAAGCTCCTTAACTGACGATGGGATGAGAGATACACGCTTTTCGCCGTTTTTAATCTCTTTAGGCACACCAATAATCATAAGACCTCCGGATTCTAGACGTTTGTAAGGGATTTCATTGCAGCATCAATTTCTTCGAGAATCATATTCGCAGCAACAACAGGGTCATCCGCCGAAGTAATAGGCCGGCCTACAACCATAAAATCAACACCTGCACGAATCGCGTCAGCAGGGGTTACAACCCTTATTTGATCGTTAACAACAGACCAGGTCGGGCGGATTGCGGGACAAAGTATAATAAAATCATCATCAAACTCCTGACGGATACGTTTTGACTCTGATGCGCTGGCAATTACGCCGTCGATTTTTGATTCTTTTGCGAGATACGTAAGATGAGCTACATATTCATCAATATTCATTTTAACATTCAGCTCTTCGGTCAGCGTTCTTTGCCCGAAACTCGAAAGCAAGGTTACTCCGAGAATAGTCGGCATAGGTTTTTCATATCTTTTTGCTGTTTCACGTGCGACTTTTACCATAGAGGTAAGCATTTTTGACCCGCCCGCAAGATGGGCATTAAAAAAGCTCACACCGCGTTTTACGAGGTTGGAGCTTGCTTTTGCAACAGTGTTGGGAATATCGTGGAATTTCCCGTCAAAATATACTTCGCCGCCAAGACGTTTAATCGTATCAATAGCTTCATAAGCGCAGGATGTGAATAACTGCGGTCCAACTTTAAAAAATCCTACATAATCCTTTAACAAAGTAACGAGTCTTTCGACTTCTTCTATTGAATCCACATCCAGAGCCAGCACCAGTCTGTCTTTGGGGGATAAATTTTTATTGCTTAAAGCCATGCTGTATCTACCATATTCCCCTAATTGCAACAATTTAATATAACATTTTTAACAGTCTATTGCAAGAACCCTGCGATTAAACAGAGCTGCCTGCAAGCACAGGCCAATCTCTGCTGTTATTAACCTTAAAAAGCCCGCTGTAATCACGATTCGGGTCGAGTTTTATGGTGTTTATGAGCTTTCTTTTGGGCGACATAATTTGAATTTCTGAAACAGAGCCGTTTTGCCGGTATTTTCCACGCTCTATGCGCACAAGTTTGTGTGAGCAGTCATAAACATATTTTTCTGCCGGAAATTCTTTATTTTTGTAGTAATAAACAACTTCAAACGGATTACCCTTTTCCAAAGGACGGTTATAGACCGATTTCAAATATGTTTGGGAACGATTTTTTCCGGACGGGCCAATCTGCCTTCTATAATAGCCCGAGCCCAAAACCTCGTTTATGAGTGTTTTTCCATCAGCGTCCCATACCTCCACCTTGTAGGGCCCCTGTGCATTATGGAAAGTTTTAATATGCTTGATAAGGTTGTCGTTTGCGTCTGTAATAACGCGGTTAAAACACTTTACAGCCTGTTTTGAGCGCTTTACTTCTGCGGAATCAGCCCCGAACTCAGTATATTTTTTTATTTTAAGGTACAAATTCCCCGCAGCATCTCTTAATTCGCCGTAGAGGTTGCCAATTTTTTTGTATTTGAGGTTTCGAGGGGCACCGTAAAAAATATCATCGGTTATTTTTGAGGCCAGAGAAGGCTGAACAGGCTGGGGGATAATTTTCACTATATCCCTTTTTCCTTTAAACGAATTTGAATAATTAGGTCTAACAGAATCTACTTTCATACTTTTTCTCTATCTTATAAGTGTTAAGCCTAAAATCTCTGAAAAAAATTTTTTTGCCTTTTTTACGAAACAGCTGCAACAAAAATTAACATCTCGAAAAGACCTCAACATCGAGTGACTCCATTGTATTTGTTAAAAAATACGCTGCACTGGCAATCATAGAGGCGTTATCAGTGCAATATTTCATCGCAGGTGCATAAATTTTATAGCCTTTTTCTCTCAGAGCAAAAAATTTATTCCTTATTTCCGAATTCGCAGCAACCCCGCCACCCAGCACAATTTGTTTTATATTATATTTTTCAGCGGCTTTGAGCGTTTTTCCGAAAAGCGTAGAAGTTATGCACTCCTGAAAGCTTGCTGCAACATCTTCTTTAGGCAGCGGGCTGCCATCCTGTGTTAATTTTTTACACAAATTCAACACCGCAGTTTTCAATCCCGAAAAACTAAAGTCAAATTCCCCCTGGAGCTTGGCTTTCGGGAGAACATAGGCTTTGGGATTGCCGTTTTGCGCCATTTTATCGAGATTTACCCCACCGGGATAAGGAAGCCCCATCAGTCTTGCGACCTTGTCATAGACTTCGCCGGTTGCGTCGTCTATTGTTTCGCCGATTATCTCCTGTTTCTGGTAAGAATCAACCTTTATAATCTGCGTATGCCCTCCACTCACAAGCAATGCAAGCATTGGCGGCTCTAAATCCGTATCGAGATAATTTGCGCAAACATGCGCGTTAAGATGGTTTACACCGATAAAAGGCTTGTCATGCGTCACTGCAAAGGCTTTTGCAGCGTTCAAACCAACCAAAAGCGACCCCACAAGCCCCGGGCCAACGGTAGAAGCAACTGCCGTGAGCTCTTCTGGCTTCATATTGGCTTCTTCCAGCGCCTGATTTATCACCAGAATCACGGAATCAAGGTGCTCTCTGGCAGCAATTTCCGGAACAACCCCGCCGAACTGCTGATGCGTCTTTATTTGCGACGCCACAACATTAGAAATCACGGTTCTGCCGTTTTTTACTATTGCGCATGCAGTTTCGTCGCAGCTGGACTCCAGAGCTAATATATATATATCATCTTTGCTGTCAGGCCCGATAAAAACGCTTTTTCCACTCAAGGGTGTTTTGAATTCTTTTAACATTTTTTTGCCTTTTTGTTTTCCTGAATTGTATTTTACTCCAAACTTAACAAAATTAAAATTTTAACAAATACTTGAAAAGTCCGGTAAAAATAAATCTTTACAAAGACATTGTTTAATTGATACAATGTTTTTAAACACTGAATTGTAAAATTTTTTAATATTTATGTCAAAAAATGGCAATCAGTTGTTTTATATAAACATATTTTGTGTGAAGGTACCCGTCTTGAATTTTAATAACAGAACAGAAAATAATAATACGGACATTAATAAACAGGAATCGAAGCTGAAACAATCAAATCCGATTCTTACTTCCGATATTGTTTCAAAAATCAACAATATGGGCGCCAGAACTACTGCCAACCGCTTTTACGGAGGATATAACCAGCAAAACTGGAAACCCGCGCAGCATACCGACGTTATGGAGATTCTGCGGTGCTTTAACGAGGTCATAAAGGACAAAGAAACCCAGAATGAGCTGTTTTATTCGCTTCATAACATCTTTGTTAACAAAATGAATGCTATGTTTACGGCGTTCGGAACATATAACGAGCAGTCAAAATGCATAAACCTCAAAATTATTGACAAAATCGGCAGCACATTCTCAAGCCGTGTCCTGATTAACGGACACCACACCCCGATTGAAAATGCATTCAACAGCCGCCAGCCGATTTTTGAGAGCAACAATTCATTTTTAAATATTCATTACCTGAATGCCTCTCCCGCAGCAATTATCCCGCTTTGTGACGGCGATAAATGCATCGGAGTGATGATTGTTGGCGATAATGACTATACAAATTACGCGGATATCTACAAAATGATGGCAAATTATCTCGCCCTTTTTATTCAAAACAAAGAACTCTCAAACAAAGTCCTTTTAAATACCCATACCGATGCTCTGACGAATCTTAACAACCACAGACGGCTTCAGGAAATTCTTGTGCAGGAAATTGACAAGGCAAAACGCACCGACACGAAAATGTCAGTTGTTATTTTTGACATAAACAATATTTCACAGATAAATAAGGATTTTGGCGCGGCAAAAGGCGATGAAATCATAAAACTCGTTTCAGACAAAATCAGCCAGAACATAAGAACCAACGACAGCGCCGGAAGGTACGGCGGCGACGAAATTGCGGTTATTTTGCCGGATACGGATTCGGCTGACGCAAAATATCTTGCAGAATATCTCACTTACACGCTTTCCTGCTGCCTTGTTGACGGCGTGGGGCCGATAAAAGTATCTGTGGGGATTTCAACTTTCCCGAAATCCTCAATTGACCCGGAAAAACTCTGGATTTTGGCTGAACAGGCAATGTATATTTCCAAAAGCAAGGGCTACAAAAACGGAATGTCCACGATTGTATGCTCGGAAGATTTTGATTTCTGGGATGATATGGCGCTCAGTTCATTTGCGTCGGTTATTGCGAAGCGTCACTCCCAAATCGGCATAAACTTTGACGAAGAGCTCGTTGCAAAATTCCATAACGAAGAAATTATTTCACAAAACCACTTAATCGAGGTCGTAACCTCGCTCGCATCGGCGATTGATGCAAAAGATGAATATACAAAAGGTCATTCGACTTCCGTTTCCCGATATTCTGAAGCGCTGGCAAGAAGTTTGAACCTTCCTGAAAAAGATGTGGAAAGAATCAAGCTCGGAGCGCTTTTGCATGACATAGGAAAAATCGGAATACCGGAAAATGTCCTTAAAAAGCCGTCAAAACTGGACGATAATGAATGGGAAGTAATGAAACAGCACCCGTCAATCGGCGCAGAAAAGGTGCTCTTGCCTAACGAATCACTGCATGACCTCATTCCTATTGTCAAATACCACCATGAACACTGGGACGGCTCAGGATACCCTGAAAAACTCAAAGGTGAAGAAATTCCCCTCGCAGCAAGAATAGTTTCTGTTGCTGACGCTTATCATGCACTAATCAGCGACAGACCGTACAGGAAAGGATTATCAGTAGAAAAAGCATGCGAAATTCTCAAGCTCGGCGCCGGAATACAATGGGACAAAAGGCTTGTGGATGAATTTATTAACATTGCACCCTCGCTTGCTACTAATATTTAGATAAAGTTTATAATTTATTGACATATTTTAAGGTTGATGATATAATACGTGAACCTAAAACTCTCCCTATAATCTCTTATTCGTGTGATTAATTAAGTATAAATAATTTAATGAGGATATGAACTATGGAAGTTCGTGTAATCAAGGCTTCTGAGCCCTCAAAAAACAACAAAATTAATATTCCTTTGTCCGCGGCCATCGGCGGAGTATCAGGTTATGCGCTAAAACATGCTTTGCCTGTCACAATTGAAGATTTAAATGAATTTACAAATCATCAATACCAGAAGATGATTGAAGAAAAAACAACAAAAACAAGAAATAAATTCCTTAAAGACATTGAAAAAGAAGCCAAAAAGGCTCCGGAAAACAAGGCGCTTGATATTTTTATCAAATCACAGTCAAAAGATAAAGAAGTTGCCAAACAGGCACTAAAAGAGCGTAAAAACCTGCCAAAGGAAACCATCAAACAGCTTACCGAAATCAGAAACAATCTGGCAAGCAAAATCAAAGTCGCACGCCAGACTACGACATTTTTGCTTTCTTCATCAGCAAAACAAGCCCGTCCGGCCTCGATTTTCGTTGTTCCCGGCGTAATTCTTGGTATGGTTTTTGCATTTATTTATAATGTCATTGGCGATATGAGAAACGGCTAAGCTGATTTCACTAAAATTGATTTTCCCCTGTATTTTGCATAAATATAGGGGATTTCTTGTATTTACAGGTTTTTGTAGTTTTTGTTAAGGTTTGTAACAAATATAAAAAATATTGAAATTGTATATACTTAATTTGTTTTTATATAAGAGTAAGTGACAAAGTAAAGGTGTATCATGGTAAGTATTAACACAAATTATTCAACAACTTATCCGACAGGTTCAACAAAATCTTCTACCGGAACAACAAATTCCACAGAAGAACCGCTTTTCGGTGATGTAGAAGTAACGGGTGCTTCCACAACTGACAAAGAA
This sequence comes from uncultured bacterium, assembly GCA_900547585.1. GTDB lineage: Bacteria > Cyanobacteriota > Vampirovibrionia > Gastranaerophilales > Gastranaerophilaceae > Spyradomonas. Next base: position 21,730 of record URHD01000029.1, read on the forward strand.
ACAGCTGAACTTGAAGCAAAACTTGCTGCTTATCAGGCTCAAAAACAAGAACTGGAAACAAAACTCCAGCAGTACAAACAAGAAAAATCACAGCTTGAAGCAAGAAATGCAGCACTTGAAGCTAAAGCAACACAGCTTGAATCGGAAATTAAACAAGTAGAAGCAGATCGTGAATCTTATGAAGCTCAGGCTAAAGAACAGAAAGAAAAATATGAACAAGACAACATCACACTTCTTTCTGTCATCAAAAAGATGAACGAAAAAATCAACGAAACAACTCAAACTGTTGCTCAGGCAGCTCAAGAAGAAGACAAAAAAATAGAAGATGCAACAGCAGAAGCTTTCAAAAAGTACGAAGCAGGCGAAATCACAGAAGACGAAATTCCTGCATACATCGCGCAAAGATCCGGCAATCAAAACCTCATCGATCAGCTCGCAACAGCAGGTCTGAATGCAGTAAACTCGTTCAGCTCGCAGGTAAAAGGCCTGATTGCACAAATGGCTCAAACGCTGAACTATCTTAACCAGAACAAAGTGAACATTGAAACAGCATCAGAAAAAATCAACAATTCTAAGGCTCAGTTGACAGTTGTTCGTGAAGAACAGGCAGTTGTTCAAGATGATATCGAAACAGTTGATACAAAAATCAATTCAACTCAATCCGAAATCAACAAAGTAGACGTAAACATCAAGTCTGTACAGAACAAACTTTCCGGAACAACTGAACCTACAAATACTGAAACACAAAATGGTCAAAATAACTACACAGTACCTGAGCAGTCATCAAATCCTTTTGCCGGTGCAGGAAATGACCTTGGTTTAGACCTTGATTCTTTCATCTCGGTCACTACAACTATCGACTTTAGAGGATTCAAAGCGGCTCTTGATGCAATGATGACACAAAACAACCAGAGCGTTGAAAACCTCAGAGAAAGAATCCAGGAACAGCGCCAGCAGAAAAATCAGCAGAAAAATCAAGATTTGGCAGTAGCATAAAAGTATAAAGATAATCGGAGAAAAAAGAGCCTTATTAAATAAGGCTCTTTTTTATTGTTTTTTTATAGAATCAAGAATGCTTTTGTCTTTGAACATTATTTTCAACTCAACGCGCCTGCTTTTTGAAAAATCCTCTTTTCCGTTAGTAAAAATAGGCTCGGAGGAACTTTTCCCCTGCACGGATAGGAGTTTGTAGAGGTCTTTTTCATAAGATTTTTTGCCGGAATAATTTGAAAAAACAATATATTGCGCAACAGAAGACGCTCTTTTCAGGCTCAAATCCATATTGCGGAAGTATTTTTCTTCCTCGGATTTTGCACCGGCAAAAGTATGAGAATCAGTATGCCCCTCAATGATAATTTGTGAAATATTGTCGCGTATTTTTTTATCTTTTAAAATTGTGTTCAAATAAACGGGAACAAACCTTGCGAGATAGGCTTTTCCGCCGGCAGAAAGCTCATAGCTGTTCAACTCGAACAATTCCAAATCTGAAATCTTGATTCTGCCGGAAAATTTATCGACATCTGCATTTATATTGTTCTTTTTCAGCTCCTCAAGCAGTTTTTCACTAACCTCAAACTGATTTTTCTGCTCGTTGACTTTGTTTGTGGTAAATCCTGTGATTGCAAAAACAAAAAGTATGATAAAAATGACAACGAGCCCGAGCAAAAGGTCACTCATCGTAACCCAGAAAACGTTTTCGTCACCGCCCGAAGAATTTTTTTGTGATGAATATTTTACATACTTCATTTTCTGCTCCTATTCATCATCATTGTTAAATAATTCATCTATAATATTTGCTGGCTTTTTCCCCTGCTGCAAAAGGTTCTCCTGGAGCTTGTTCACGCTGAAAATCAAATTATCCAGATAAGGAACAAGACTTGCATTGAAACTTGCCTCAAAAGCCTCTTTCATCTTTGCCGGAAGCTGGTTAAACGCCTGATTCATGGCGTTGTTTTGGAGCTTTGACTCTTTTAACAGTTCCACGAGGAATTTTTCAGAAGAAATATTGTCAAAAAGCTTGTTCAATTCCAGTTGAAATTCGTTCAACGGCGCCAGACAAAGATTTTTGTAGGTCAAACGCTCAACAATCATAAATATAATCGAAGTTCCGACCGCAATAACCGAAATCATTGCCGCAACCTTCATCGCAGCCATAAGCGACGAAACAGAAGCGATTGTCGCCTCCTGGGTTGCAAAATTAACCTTTGAAAACGCAAGCGAAATATGCAAAAACGTAAAAAGCGGCCCCAAACCGGTCAATATCGTGGGAACTGCGGAAATAAACTTGTAATTCATTTTTCCGTTTACGAGAGTTTCTTCATTGAAAAAATATCCCGCGTCAATTGTGCATTGAATAGAGGAGGTATCGGCTGAGGGTGCTTTGAATTTTGCACCGGCGTCCGCAGCAGCCATTCCGTCCGAAAAAACAAGCGTATTTTTAAATTCAACCCAGTAATTCGCGATAAACGGGTCTTTTGAAAAGATTTCGTCCAGTTCTTTGAAGCGGTAAACAATCGTTCCTTTCTTAAATTCTCTCAAAACCGCAGTCAGCCTGCGAAGATTTTCATTAATGCTTTTTACCCTGGCAAGAAGATAGCCCAGAATCAAGACAAACAGCAATAAAATCGCTATAATAACGGGGTTAAGCAATATATTAAATTCAAAACTCATCTTTCACCTTCCTGAAAATGCTTACTATATATTTATACACTTTTTTAATGAGAATTACAATTTACTGACAAAACCAGCTCTTTTGCTTTTTTTACAGCCTCTTCCAGAGGCAGATTTTTGATAATTTTCCTTGCATAAGACCCGACGCCCACTCCGTTGAACCGCAAATCGCATTCGTTTGCAAGTTTTGCCGTTTTTGTATTGGTTCCGCCGGACAAAATTATATAAGTCCCGAAATCCTGCACAACATGCGCCATTGCAACCGACTGCAAAGTCGAATTCAATGAATCATTACCGCCCGACATTGGAACCCCGTCCGCCTGAATCACAAAACGGGAATCGCCCTTGATTTTTTTTACTTTGTTAATGAGTTTTGCAATTTTCTCGTTGCTGTAATATTTTCGGTCAAGACAAAGGCTCAGCGGGCATTCAAGGTTCTTTAAAAGGTATTCAACAACGGATTTTGGCGATTTTTTCACCGAAACATGAAGCTCAACGCAGTCAGCGCCGTATTTTTTTGCCAGCCTGACAGCCTCCGCCATATCGTTTTGAGCACTTTTGTAGCTAATTGCGCTGCATTTGCATTTTCCGCAGCCGATACATTTGTCAGAAATCACAAAAGCCCTGCCCTCATTCATTACAATTGCCCCGCATGGGCATTTTTTCAGGCATTTTGCGCAAGCAGAACATTTTTTTTCGTTTACTTCAGCCTTTCGGGTGTGAACATCGCCTTCTAGCCCTATACTGATACAAATCAATGCGTCCTCACGTCCTGCGTCTTTCAATGCACGTTTTAATGCGTCAATTGCCTTTTCTGAAGCATTTATATCGAACATATCACAGCCGGCAAGCGCATAAATTTTGCTTGTTTCATAGATTTCCTCGCAGGAACGGTTTCCCAGCCCCAAAACCAGCTTAAATATTTTTTTCTCTTCAAAAACGTCGAAAAGCCTGCACATATCAATCTTTCAAGCCTTTAAAGTGTTTGTAAAGATACAAAACTCCGAGCACAAAACACGCCAGCACAATCAAAATATCAAATTTATGCCAGAGAGCCTTGAAAACAGCCATGTTCTGCCCCATTTTAACCCCGACGTAAACAAGCAAATAGCACCAGATGAGCGAGCCGAGAAAGGTCAGCGTAAAAAAGGTTCTTTTTCGTGCTTTCAGAATCCCCGCGGGCAGTGAAATGAAAGTTCTGATAACAGGGAGCATTCTACAAATGAAAAACGCCCAATCACCATATTTATCAACCCATTCGTCAGCTTCGTCAAGGTCTTTTTTGCTGACGA
>URHD01000030.1 GCA_900547585.1 uncultured bacterium
ACAAAAAAAAGAAATTAAAAAGTTAAAAAAAACAAATCCTGAACTTGCTCAAAAATTAGAAAAAGAATTATCACATTTTAAGGATGAAAAACCGCTCATACTTGCAAAATATAACCCGCCTCCAACAGACGGGAAAATTCTTGATGAAGAATTAAAAGATAAAAAATTCAACCTTCAGGCAAACAAAGATACAAAATCCGACGAAGTCCAAATTTATATCAAAAAAATTGAATTTTCCCCCTCAGAAGTCTTCACAGAAGACGAACTCCAGCAAATGGCAGCGCCACTTATCAATGAAACCGTTACAATGACCGACATTAAAAACCTCGTTGACAAAATTAACCGCTCTTACATAATCAACGACTACGTTACATCTCGTGCGTACCTGCCGGAACAAAAAATTCAGGATGGAAAACTCACAATAAACCTATTTGAAGGCCGGGTAGGCGAAGTTCTCGTAAAAGGCAATACTTGGACAAGAAAATCATACATAACAAAACGCCTAGGACTTCAGGAGGGCGAACTTTTCAGACTCCGCGTGCTTGAAAACAGCCTGATAAAATTTAACAACGACCACTACAACTATACAAAAAACCCGTTTGCCCTCAAAGCACGCCTCGCCCCCGGCAAAGAAAAAGGAACAACAGATATCCTTGTTGATACAAACGACCCGCTTCCGTTCAGATTGACCGGTGTTTTTGACAACGCAGGCAGAGATACTATCGGTCTTTTAAGAGGCGGCGTAATGGCCTCAACCGAAAGCTTAACCGGAAACCGCGACAGATTGTCTCTGGGCAGCTATTTTGGGAAAGGCACACAGATTTACTTCGGAGATTATAACATTCCGATTAACAAATACGGCACAAGAGCAGGTGTTTCTGTTTCTTACAACCATATCGACGTAATAAAAGGCCCGTACAGAGATTTTGACATCTCAGGCAACGCAATGGTCTATACCGCCTACATCTCACACCCTATTATTAACAGACCTGACTTAACTTTCACATCATATACGGCAGGAAACTTCAAAACAACAAACACATATTTCTCAGATGTACCCATCTATCGATCAAAAACCGCCTCAGGAACCCAGGGATTCACCCTGAGAAAAGACACAAAACGCGGTATCTGGTACACGGGTCACTACGCATCAGTCGGCTATATGGATACAATCCCTGCGCATGATATTTATTGGAAATACAATGGAAATTTAACCCGCCTGCACGATTTCGGGCACGGAATTATCGGCCAATTCAGAGCAGCAGTTCAAGTTTCACCGAACAAAGAACTCCCTTGGATTGAACAATTCCAGATTGGTGGTATTTCGAGCGTCAGGGGCTACTCCGAAGGTCTTTTGATTGGTCGAAGCGGCTACTTTATGAGCGCAGAATTAATTACACCAATTCCGCTTTTGCCCAAAAAAGTCGGCACAGAAAAACTCGGATTCATAAATCCGCGTGAAATAATTAAACTTGCTTTATTCTTTGATCAAGGCTGCGTATTCCCGTATAAAGGCGTAGGCGGCGGCCATGGCGACAGCTCGGATGTTTTGATGAGCATTGGCCCCGGTTTAAGAATCAGACTCAGCGATTATCTCAATGCGCGTGTTTACTGGGGATTCAGCATGATTCAAAACAGATATGAAACAAAACAACCAACAGGACGCTTCCACTTTGAGCTTACATCCTCACCTGACTTGGACAAACTGCTGAAAGCCAGAAAACCAAAATCTGAAAAACTTTAAAAAATATAAATTGCAATAAAAAAGAGGGGGTAATAATTCCCCCTCTTCTTATATTATCTTCTTTTTCCTTATTTTCTGGAAGCTTCTTTTTCCAAATCATTTATATTTTCACTTGAATCAGCATATTCTTTGACCTTTTTGGTCGTGATTTTTTTGCTGTTCAAACAAGCCGCTCCACCGACGCATCCACCGGGACAAGCCATGACTTCAACAAGATTACCCAACGGGCAGGCACCTTTCTTAGCCCACTGTTTCATCTCTCTGACCGACTTGGGATTTAAGCCGTCAACACAGGTCGGGAAGATTTCGGTGAAATCTTTGCTTGCAACCTTAACAGATTCCGCAACCCCGCCCGTAATAGCAAAGTTACGTCCTTCTTTTGAAGCCTTAGCCTCAAACTCGTAATCATCAAGCTCAGCAAGCTCAATACCGAATGCAACAAAAAGCGCACCCATTTCTTCAAAGTTGATTACATAATCTGTATATTCATCTTTCTGCGCTTCTTTTCGTTTTGCAACGCAAGGGCCAACAAAAACAGTTATGCAGTCAGGATTTTGCTCTTTAGCAAGCTTCGCTGTGTAATGCATAGGAGTTCTTGTTTCGGAACGGAACGGTTTTAGCTCTGGAATATGCTTATCAACAAGCTCGTTGTAAGCAGCGCAGCAAGATGTCGTCATAAACTCATCCCCGCGCTCCATTCTTTCCTTAAAATCTTCCGCTTCAGTTCTTGCCGTGATATCAGCCCCTTCAGCAACCTCTAAAACCTTGCTGAATCCGACTTTAATCAACCCTTGCGCAATTTTGTTAATCGAAACGGGCAGCTGACCTACAACAGCAGGCGCAACCATCGCTACGACCTTTTTATTTGAACGCATTACCTTGAGAATGTCAAAAACCTGGCTCTTTTCCTGAACAGCAGCGAACGGACACGCAGCCTCACAGGCTCCGCAACTAATGCATTTGTCAAAATCGATTTCCGCATGACCGGCCTCATTTTTGGTGATTGCACCGACAGGGCAAGCATCTTCACAGGGAACTTTGAGTTTTACAATCGCGCTGTAGGGGCAAACCTGCATACACATTCCGCAGTTTTTGCATTTTTCGCCATCAATAACGGATTTTCCGTTCTTAACAGAAATAGCACCGAACTTACAAACCTGTGTGCAAGGTCTTGCAACGCATCCCTGACACAAATCAGTAACATAAACGCGGCTGGGAACGCAGCCCTTGCAGGCAGTTTCAACAACCGTCAAAATATCTTCATCCGGTCTCTGTCTTTCAGCAGCTTTTTGAGCATATTCCGACAGCATAGTGATTTCATCATCATTTTCGACGCTGTGCCCGAGTCCTGCGATGGCTCTTTGGCGCAAAATTGCTCTTTCCTTGTGAATACAGCATCTGAAAGGCACATCAGCATTTTTCGGACGCATTTCAAAAGGAATTTTATCTACTGCTTTGTCTAAATCATTTTTAAGGTAGGCTTTTATTAACCTGACCAATACTTCTCTTTTAAGGTGTGTTGTATTGCTTTGGTTATCCATTTATCTTACTTTCTATTGCTTTCAATACTTTCTCAACTGTGGCTTCGGAGATTACCTCACCGTCAATTCTTACAAACGGAGCTTTCATGTAAGTTTGATCATTGCATAAATCAAGACAGGTAGCAGCCTTTACATCAACTCTGCTCTTAAACTGGGGCGGCAAAGAAGATTCCAAATCCTGCAATTTTGAAGCACCCATTACAAAACAGGTGGTACCCAGACATATTTCTACGCAAATTTTTTCCATTAATCCTCCATTCGGGTTTTTGCTGTTTTCGCCCGAAAGTATTGTTTTATCTATACATTCCGGCAGGTAATCGCACGCAAATCAAATATATTGTACGTGCACCTTTTTAATATAACGCTCTGAAAGAATTTTTTCCAGTTGTTTTACAACATTTTTACGAATCGCAAGCTCAACCGGCAAATCAGGGTCGTAATGCGCCTGATTCAGCTTTGTTCCAACCATAAAATCAATACAATCGGAATCCAAAAACATATTAACAAGCTTCCCGGCTGCATCATCCGGCATATTCTTGCAATCATCGTTCAAATATTCAACCGCCTTTGAGAGCGTTAAAATTCCCTCGGTAATCAAATCTACACCGTCCATTTTTGAGCAGGCAGGAAGATTTCCGCCCGAAAAACGTTCGGTTACGACAGTTCTTCCGAGCTCTCTGGCAAGAAGATTCGCAGTCGTACCGCCCGAAATCGCTTTCTTGCCTTGAAAATCATCAAATATCTTTGCATACTCTGCATCACGCTCCGAATAATACGGCGGTCCTGTAAAAAGCAGCATTTTTCTGGGTTTTCTAAAATAAAGAACAGAACAGGAGATATCATCTTTTGCCTTGTGTCCGGGCTCTTTCATCTCGGCAGCCCGCACAACATTATGCGCAAGATGGGAGCTAGAAACTGTCTTATCCCGTTCAATTTCGTGCAAAACAAACTCAATAAGCCCCTCTCTGCGCCATCCAAGCTTGTATTCAGGCGATCCCATGCCCGCCTGAGTCACCCCGTCCGAACAAAAAAGCAGCCTGTCTTCAGGTTCCAGTTTTATTTTGTACAAATGCATGTGACGGTTCGTGAATTTTTTAGAGGTTATAACTTTTGCCTCATTTTCAACGATTTTTCCATTTCTAATGTGCAGAAAATCAGGATTTCCCTCCTCAACAATCTTCACTTCGCCATTGTCGTTGCAATCCACAACAGAAAACGTAGCATAACTGATTTTTCTAACCTGACAAACCGGCAAAGTGTTCATAATTACCTCGGTCGCTTTCATAATATCACGCCCCTCGGCAATAAATTTCGTAATCATTGTCGCTGTCATATTGGCAAGAATATTCGCCTTAATCCCGCTGCCCAGCCCGTCAGAAAGCACAGCAATAACACGCCCTTCCGCAGGATATCGTTTTGACATAAAACAGTCGCCGAAAGTGTTTTGACCGTTCTTTTTTTCTTGAACGCAGTCAATATCTATAAAAAACTGCTCTTCCGTCAATCTTTACCCTCCGGTTTTTCCTCATATCCTTCGGCAATCTGGCTCAAAAGCAGCTCAGTATCAACCATATGCTCGCCAAGAAGACATGCAATGTTCTGAACGGTTGCAATGTTCTTTTCGATTACCTCATGAGCTTTCTTTGCTATCTGGTCACGCTTCATTTCGGATTTTGTAACATCAGTTATTACAGCACCGACAATTTTATTGCGTTCAATCTCAAAGACGGTAATATCATAAAGGTTGTTCCCAACCGAATAACGCTCCTTGTGAATATCCTGACCGGAAGAAAGCGTCCGCCTGAAAAAGTCGCCAAACGGAATAATCCGCTCGAGCGCCCCGCCCGCAAGCCCCTCGGGACGGCTGTTGAAAATTTCAACAAGCTCCGGCGCAAACATCTTCACAAACGCCTCATTCGCCTCAATAATATTCAAGTTTGCGTCCGCCATAACAATCGCCGACGGCATGCATCGCAGCATTGCGCTGGCTTTTCTGATTGCGAGCTTCCTCATATATGAAGTGCACATCGACGGCTCCGCATCACCATCCAAAAGCGCCTCAGCCAGTTGACGGCAGGTATCATACCCGCATCCGCCGCAATTTAGCTCATCTTCGGGCGTATGTTTGCCAATAGAAGCCATTGCCTCAAAAATTTCTTCCGCAGTATGAACTTTCTTTTCTACAGGGTCTTTAGGATAAACTTTTTCAACCACAACAGCAGGTTCAGACGGAATTTGAGGACGGAATTTTATATTTCTCATAATATCCGACATCGTGAGCACGCCAGGTTTTTCCAAAACCTTGCAAGGTCCGTTAGCGCACCCCCCATCGCATGCTAGAGCCTCGATAAATATCGTCCTGTCAACTTTTTCCGTATCCAAATTCTGCAAAGATTCCCGAAAAGCAGCAATTCCACTCACACTCACCAGCTGAATATCCTTTGCCGTGCCGGAAAGGCGAAGAGTCTTGTTCATTCCGCCCTCAATCGGGTAATAAGCGCCCTCGTATGCGTCATAAGGCACAAATCTCGGCTTTTTCTCGGGTTCAACCTCATCTGGATTTATCCCCTCAGCCTCAAACCACTGCATCAACTCAATAAACGTCAAAGAAACATCAATAAGCTCCGGATTATGGTCAGATTCGTTCTTTTTCGCGATACAAGGCCCGATGAATATAACCCCGATGTCCTCGCCAAGCTCTTTTTTCAAAAGTTTTGCATGCGTAAGCGCAGGAGAGGCAATCGGCGTTATATATTTTGCAAATTTCGGCATATGAATACGCACAAAATCAACAATCGCAGGACATGCGCTCGAAATATGGATTTGCTTTTCACGTTTCGAAAGGATTTTAGTTACCTCAATCGAAACCTCCTGCGCCCCGAGTGCCGTTTCCGAAACACCGGCAAAACCAAGTTTTTTCAAGGCAGTAATGAACTTTTCTTCCGGAATATCAAAAAATCCCGCCCAGCTCGGCGCAATCGAAACATAAACCTCTTTTTTTGCCGTCAAAACCGCCCTTGCCCTGTTCAAATCTTCCCTCACGCGCTTTGCATGCGAAGGACAAATAGTAACGCAATGCCCGCACGCAACGCATTTTTCCGGAATAACCGAAGCATGCCCGTTTTCAATCCTAATAGCCTTAACCGAACATTGCCTTACACATTTATAACAATCCACACACTCATTTTTGAGCGTGTAAATCGGATACAGATTATTCATAATTTACCTTTTTAACTTAATAATTATTTGCTTACAAAAAGAAGCTTTTTGAGCGCATTTTCAAGATTAATATGGCTTGCGCTGGAAATACATTCACCATTTATAATTACATTAGGCCCTGAGGCGCATTTATTCTCACAGCGGCTGCCTATTACCTCAACTTTCGCATCAAGGTTGTGCTCTTTGATAAAATTTTCAATAAAGTCAAGATTCGAAGCATTTCCTCGAGCAAAACAGGAGCTGCCCATGCATACTTTAATGGTAATTTGTTCTTCAGACATTTTGTACCCTTTCATACATATATTAGAAAACACTAAAAATTATACCATTTAATAATAGCTGTTGTCATTATTTTTCATAAACAATTATAACATTCGAATTTTGTTAATAATTTGTTACAAAGGCATTTTTGCATACTTTATATATATTTAGTATATACTTTCTACATAACAATTGTATAAAAACAGGCAAAATATTAAATTTCTTTAAATTCACAGAAAACTGCTCAGGCAATTATCTAAAACTGATATACTTTATATAAACATAAGAGATAAACAAAATCAAGGCAAAACAAACAGACTAATAGTTAATAATCTTAAAGATTAATATAAATGGAACGGGAAAAAGGTATTTTGAGGCTTTAAAAGCCTCTTTTTTTGCTAAAAAGACCGGCGCTTTGTTTTTTGTGCCGGTCTTTTCATTTATGCTTTTTTGAATTTAACATCCTTTGTTGCCAGTGCGGAAAAAGGGTCACTTGCGGTCTGCGAAGCTTCAGCCTTTACCGGCTCAGCCGCGGGAGCAGCTGTTTTTTCTTTTTTATCTTCTTTTTCTGCTTCAGGCTTTGGCTGTTCGCTGCCGAGTTTTTTAGCAGCCTGTTTTTTCTCACGTTTTTCAAGCTGTTCTTTGAAAACACCCGCCATCGGAGTAGAAAGGAACGGAACAATTACACGTTTTGCAATAACCTGTGTAACGAGCAGTACAGCCATAACCTTGAAACCGGCTTTTGCCCATTTTTTGTTGGATTCCATACCTTTAAGAACCTGATCTTCCTGATAGTTAAGTCCGGCTGCTTTCATGCGGTCGTAAAGGTTTTTAGCCGCATCCTTGCTGAAGAGCTTTTTGCCAAACCAGCTATCAAAAAGTTTTGAAGAATAGTTGTTAACCAATGAACCGAGCGCAAACTGAATAACAACGTTCAAAATACCGTTCGAAAGGTCAATACCCGCAACAAATTTTCTTTTTTCTTCGGGGATTTTCTTGTTATTCAAACTCTGCGTAACATAGTAGTAGCAGTTAACCGCATCTTTTGTAGTCGTTGAGATAAGAGCCAGAGTAGCCGCAATATCAGTAGGATTGTCAGGAATAAATTTCCTCATTGCATTCGAGTTAAGAATATTATTGTAGAAATTTCTTGTATTTATAACAGGAGCCATTATTCAGCCTCCTTTCCTGAAACAGCAGCTTGATTTTCAGCTTCTGCTTTCTTTTGGGCACTGGCTTTTTTCGCTTCAACCAACTCAGGGAAGAATCTTTCCATAATTCTCGGATAAGACCAGTTCAAAACACCGCAGGTAATCGGAAGAATCATAAGACCGACAACAATACCGGATTTTTTCTTGTAATCGGAAAGAATCTGTTCTGCGCGGTTGATTCGGACTTTGAGCCATTTTTTGATTTTTACGCTCTGAAGAACTTCTTTTTTGCTCGAACCGTGATGTCTGACTCTTTCAATGCTGCCGGCTCTTTCCATTTTTGCAATTGCAGAGTTCAAAACTTCTGCCCTTGCTCTTTTTTCAGCCATTTGGGCGGCCTTTTCAGCTTCTTCAAGCCCTTCTGCTTTGGAAAGCGCGATGACTTCCTGCTCGAGAGCATTCATTTCCTGCTTCATCGTGTTAATTGTGTCAGTGAAAATTTTCTTTCTTGCATTTGATATTGCATCTGATTTATTTTTGACTTTTGCGTTGTCATAAATTTCTTTGCTCTTCTCATCTGCAAGTTTAAGCATATTATCGAGCCTTGAAGAAGTTTCAAGCTTAATGCTTGTTTCAAGCTCAATCTGCTTGAGCACTTTATCCGACGCAATCTGTTCTGCGCGACGTTCAATGTCTTCTGTCAGCTTTTTGGTGTCAATATGTTTGGATTTTATAATGCTTTTGCCTTTTTTCTTGAAAGTATCAAAATCTTTCATCTCGCCGAGTTCTGCATCAGTAACACCGTAATCTTTGGCAATAATTTCTCTGAAAGCGGAAACCCTTGCATCCTGAAACTCTTTAGGTTTAATCAAATCAGCAACAGGAATGTCGGTCTTTGCCATTTCTTTTCTGTATCTGCCCAATTCAGAATAGAAAGCTTCATCCTGATAATGTTCAAGGCGTTTTTTGAAGAATTCTTTCTTGTTCATAAATTCTTCGCCTTTTAAAGCAGCCTGTGCTTTTTCATGTTTGTATTCGGCATTGATGAGCTTTCTGAGAGCGGCTTCTTTCGGCTTCGCTCTCAAATCCATACGGTCAGTGCCGAGATAAGTTGCATGCCTGTCAAGCATATCGTTGTATTTGCTCATAACAAGAAGCTGAACCGCAAGGTTTATAACCGCCGAAATCGGCTGACGCCAAGCAGTATAGGCTTTTGTTTTGCTATCTTCGTGCGAAAGAGGATTGTATCTTATAAAAATCGGAGCAACAGCAGAGGTACCAACAGCGGTAACAATGTTGTTCAGGTTTTCACCGTTATTTGTACCGAGATATTGCAGACCTTTCTGCACCCCTTTACTGTGTTCATACATGTCCTGACCGAGTTTTCTTAAAGCAACCCAGTTACCAAATTTCGGACGCACCGTCCTTCTTAAACTCGCACTATTAAAATCGTTACGAACTTCCATGATTTTGCCTTCTTAGACCTACATATTAATCAACAACCGGGCAAAATAAAAATTGCGCCTTTTTCTCAGTTAAGTTAACAAATGTTAACAAATCCCATTAGATTGCAATTAGTTATGTCATCCCTAAAATTTACTTCAGATTACATGCCACATGTTATTACAAATAAAATAAATGACAAAAACTTAAAGCCGAAATATTAAAATAAATAAACATTTGCTCAAAATTTCTTTACTACTGGATTTGTTTTCAATAGTATTGTAAAGTAGATTGTATAGTATAACTATATTTAAATAACACAATAGTAATAGATAAAAGAGGTTCAAACGTGGACAATATCGGACCAGATATCTTCGGACGAAGAGAAGAAAGAAAAGAAGAATTTGAAATTCCTGCAATGTCTAATGCAGCTGATATAAAAGTTATCGGTGTAGGCGGCGGCGGCGGAAACGCTGTAAACAGAATGATTAAAGCCGGACTCGGAGGCGTTAATTTCTGGGCAATGAACACTGATAATCAGGTTCTTGAAATGTCAGCAGCCGATAACAAAATCAGACTCGGCGGAAAACTAACAAACGGCCTCGGCGCAGGCGGAGATCCCTCCGTTGGAGAAAAAGCTGCCGAAGAAACACGCGACCAGATTGTACAGGCTTTAGACGGCGCCGATATGGTATTCGTTACTGCAGGTATGGGCGGCGGAACAGGTACCGGCGCAGCTCCTGTTGTTGCAAAAATCGCAAAAGAACTCGGAGCGTTGACTATCGGTGTTGTTACAAAACCGTTCAGCTTTGAAGGCAAAAGAAGAATGAATCAGGCAATGCAGGGACTTGAAAAATTAAAAGAAACTGTTGACGCGCTGATTGTTATCCCGAACGACAAACTTCTTGAGGTTGTCGAAAGAAGAACAACAATGAAAGAAGCATTCCAGGTTGTTGATGAAGTCCTCTTGAGAGGTGTCCAGGGCATTTCAGACATCATCACCGTTCCCGGACTTATTAACGTTGACTTTGCAGACGTAAAAGCAGTAATGCAGTCCAGCGGTTCCGCATTGATGGGTATCGGACGCGGAACAGGCGAAGGCAGAGCAATGGAAGCAGCAAAACTGGCTATCAACTCCCCGCTTCTTGAAACATCTATCAATGGCGCATCCGGAATCATTATGAACGTAACCGGCGGCTCAGATATGACACTGCACGAAGTAACCGAAGCTGCACAGGTAATTCACGACGCTGTAGCAGAAGACGCAATTGTTACATTCGGCTCTGTTATTGATGACAGAATTCAGGGAGAAATCCAGATTACCGTTATTGCTACAGGCTTTGAAATGAAAAACACAGACGCATTCGGCGTAAAAGACCAGCCTAAAGCACTCAGCGCAGCTGATTTCTTCTCCGGCTCATTCAATGCAGCTCAACCGCAGGCAGCACAGCCAAAACCGGCAATTGCACCCGCTCAAAAAGCTCCTGCACAGGACTTGATGAGCATAATCGACATCCCTCCGTTCCTTCAAAAATAACGGAAGCAAATAAATATAAAAAAAGAGCCTGAAAAACCGGGCTCTTTTTTTTAATCCAATTTGCAGCTTATTATGAACTTTGTTAAGCACCCGCCCTGAATCCGTTGACAACGCTCTATGCTTGTAGTTTGATATAATTGTATCTTTGCGCAGATTAAGGGTTTGTGCTGAATACCTGAGATGTGGAAGATATGGCGATAGAGCGCCGTTGCAAACTCTATAAAAGATTAAGAATAAAAAATTTACATAAGGAGAATCTATGCCAACAATTGCACAATTGGTTAGAAAAGAACGTAAAAAACTTGAAGATAAAACAAAATCACCTGCTCTTACAAACTGCCCCCAAAGACGCGGCGTTTGCACAAGAGTTTATACTACTACACCGAAAAAACCGAACTCCGCATTGAGAAAGGTTGCCCGTGTAAGATTGACCAACGGATTTGAAGTTACTTCATACATCCCCGGTATCGGTCATAACCTCCAAGAACACAGCGTTGTTCTTATCAGAGGCGGCAGGGTAAAAGACCTCCCGGGTGTTAGATATCACATCATCAGAGGCACCCTCGATACAGCAGGCGTTGCAAACAGAGAACAGTCCCGTTCTAAATACGGCGCTAAAAAAGCTAAAAAGAAATAACACCCTCCGCACGACCGGAAAAACAGTTAAAGTAGTATAATCAAAAGGAAAATAACAATGTCAAGAAGAAATAAACCGCCGAAAAGAGTACCGGCACCCGACGCAGTGTATAACAGCGTTGATATTGCTAAATTTATTAACAGATTGATGAGACGCGGTAAAAAATCTATCGCAGAAAAGATTTTCTATTCAACAATGGAAAATATTAAAGAAAAAACAAAAGAAGAACCGACAGAAGTCTTCAAAAAAGCTTTAACAAACGTAACTCCGTTGCTTGAAGTTAAAGCAAGAAGAATCGGCGGTTCGACTTATCAGGTACCTGTTGAAGTAAAACCCGACAGAGGAATGGGACTTGGCTCAATCTGGATGATTGAATCCGCAAAGAAAAGACACGGAAAATCAATGATTGACAAACTTACAGCAGAAATCCTCGACGCTTCAAACGGAAACGGTGCTGCTTGCAAAAAACGCGAAGATACCCACAAAATGGCAGAAGCAAACAAAGCTTTCGCGCATTACAGATATTAATCTTAATAAACAATACAAAAAAGCGGAATCAATTGATTCCGCTTTTTTAATTAGCTTAAATAAATTAATTGAACATGTTTTTTGCAAATTTTACAACATTTTGTGCAAATTTGATTGACTTGTTCACGCCCAGCGTAAGCTTAGAAACAGAAACATCCTCCATCGGCTTCAAACCGTATAGAATTTTAACCGGTTTTTTAGATGTTTTTGCTGTATGCCTGAAAAGATTCTGCGCTGCGCCAAATGATACTTTAGGTGTTTGCATAATTTACTTCCTTTTCTTAAATCGTATTTTTATTAAAACATAACAAAATAAAAATTGCGCACTCAAGAACAATATTTACAAAAATTAGCAAATATACATGCTAAACTACATTAGAGGGCTCAGAATATTGCAGGTTAAAGAAATGACGGAGAAAAAAACATTAGTACTCATCGACGGACACGCACTCGCGTTCAGAAGCTACTTTGCGCTGGAACGAACGGGGATGAAAACATCGGATAAACAACCGACCTGGGCTGTTTTTGGATTTTTTAAAGCTATTTTTGACCTGCTGAAAAACAAAAACCTCAAACTGGATGCAATCGGCGTCGCATTTGACGTCAGCCACCAGACTTTTCGCGTTGAAAAATATGAGCAGTACAAAGCAAACCGCGAAGCAATGCCGGATACAATGAAAAGCCAGATGGCATTGATATTTGAGGGACTGAGGGCGTTTAACATCCCGATTTACACAAAAGAGGGATTTGAAGCTGACGACGTAATCGGTACAATCGCAACAAAAGCCTGCGAACTTGGACATAACACAACAATTCTGACAGGCGATCAGGACGCTTTCCAGCTAATACAAAAAAACAACTGCATAACCGTGCTCATCCCGTCAAAAGGCGAGCTTGTATGCTACGATTGGGAAAGAGTTCACGACAAACTCGGCGTTTATCCGAACCAGATTATAGACTACAAAGCACTTCGCGGCGATACATCGGATAATATCCCCGGAATCAGGGGAATCGGCGAAAAAACAGCAGCAAAACTGCTCACAGATTGGGGAACCCTCGAAAATATCTACGCAAATATAGACAAAATCGACGGAAAATCGCTTAAAACAAAACTCGTCGAGGGCGAAGAAATCGCAAAACTCAGCCAGTTTCTTGCAACAATAAAACTCGACGTTGATGTGGATTTTGACTTTGAAAAAACAAATCTGGAAATGCCTGACGTCGAAAAAGTTGCAGAATTTTTCAAAGAGCTCCAATTATATAGCTTTTTGAAAAATATCGGAGAAGTTTTAAGACCTTTTGCAAAAAATGGCGTAGAAATTCCAAAAATTGAAGCAGCTGCCGCACCAACGCGCATGGACACAGAAGAACCCGCCCAAAAACAACTGGGATTTTCTTTCCTCATGCCGCAGCAGGAATCAGAAAAAAAATCGACATTTTCTAACAATAGAAAAACAGTAAAATCACTCGAAGAACTTAAAGTTCTCGTAAAATCACTTAACAGCAAAACTCTCCTGTCAATCGAAGCAGAACCGACCTCACAAGAGGATTTTGATGCAACACTAACAGGCATCGCCATAGCATACAACGAAAATATCAACGCTGATAACGAAAAAATCATCGCAGCCGACGAAATAAAAGAAACACAAAGCTTCTATATCCCTCTCGACCATGACGGTAGCACACTTGAAACAAAAGCAGTATTGGAGCTGTTAAAACCGGTCTTTGAAAATGAAAATATTACAAAAACAATCTTTGATATAAAAAATGAAATAAATCTTCTGAAAAAATATGACATAACACTCAAAGGCAGGCTCTTTGACACAATGCTGGCAAGCTACGTGAATGATCCGTCGAGAAAACATGACCTCAAAGCCCAGTCTATACAACATCTTGAAATTGTTATAAAGGAATGGATTGATGTTGTAGGAAAAGGCAAATCAAAGGTTCTTTTTAACACCATAACGACCGATACAGCCGCAAAATATGCCTGCAACAACGTTTTTGCCAATCTTGAACTTACAAAATTCTGGGCACAAAAATTAAAAGCTGAAGATTTAAAACTTCTTGAAAATATTGAAATCCCGACAGCGATTGTCCTTGCAGACATGGAATTTAACGGAGTTTCGCTGGATATTCAGTATCTTGAAGACCTCTCCGACGAACTCAACGGAAAACTTGAAAAAATCGAAGAAAGAATTTACGCAATCGCAGGCGAAACATTCAACGTCAATTCGCCAAGACAGGTAGGACAAATTTTATTCGAAAAACTCGGCATAAAACCCCGCGGCAAAAAAAGAGGGGCACAAAACTACTCAACCGACGCAAAAGTATTGAGCGAACTGGCTCAGGACTACAGCATTGCAGAGTACCTGCTTGAACAGCGCCAGTGCTCAAAACTGAAAACAACATACGTAGATGCACTTCCGTTTATGGTCGCAAAATCCGACGGAAAAATTCACACTCATTACAACCAGACAACAACAGTCACCGGCCGTTTGTCTTCCTCAAATCCGAATCTGCAAAATATCCCGATAAAAACAGAACTCGGCAACAGAATAAGAAAAGCTTTTATCCCAACAGACAGTGAAAACCAGCTTCTTTTGTCCGCCGATTATTCCCAGATAGAATTGAGACTACTTGCGCATGTTTCCGGCGATAAATCCCTTGTTGAAGCGTTTAATAATGACATTGATGTCCACGCACAAACCGCCTCAAAGATTTTTGACGTTCCTGTGGAAAAAGTTACAAAATCAATGCGAAGCAAGGCAAAAGCCGTAAACTTCGGTATAGTTTACGGTCAAACCCGCTACGGACTGGCCTCCGCAATCGACATCACCCCGCAGGAAGCACAGGTTTTCATCGACAAATACTTTGCTCATTACCCCGGAGTGCATAAATACATGGAAAAAGCAGTTGCCGACGCATACCAGAATGGCTACGCACAAACTATGTACGGCAGAAAACGCTATCTGCTTGATGAATTGATGAGCTCAAACCACCAGATAAAAGAATTTGCCCAGAGAGCCGCAATTAACAGCCCTCTGCAAGGTGCAGCTGCAGATATCATAAAAATGGCGATGATTGAACTCTACAAAAAACTGCAAAACGGGAATTACCGCTCAAAAATGATAATGCAGGTTCATGATGAACTCATTCTTGAAGTTTACAAAGATGAACTTGATGATATCAAAAAACTCGTCGTCGAAGCGATGGAACTGGGTCAGCCGTTTAAGGTTCCGCTGCTCGTTGACGTTGAAGTCGGAAAAAACTGGATGGACGGAGAATAAAAATGAAAAAAAATCTCTTATTTTTGTCAATTTTAATCACATCACTAATCAGCTGCCTGCCTGCTGCCTGCGCACAAACAAGTCCGGCCCAGACACAGGCTTATGCTTCATACCAGAGCTGCGTAAGACAATACCAGCTGCCTTTTGAAAAACTTTTTTACCTGGCTCTTTCCTCAGTAAATTCAAATAAATTTGAAATACTTGAAATGCAATCCAGAAACGGCTACATACTTTTTGAAAGCAATAATAAAGAATTTTTGCTCAGCATAATGAAAAAAGACAGCAAAACCTCATTTATAAAACTCACTCCCGCTGACAATGATTACTATTTTTCCTCCTCAATACCCCAGCGAATTTTTTCAACCATTGACTTAACCCTGAACAACCCTGTTCAGGAAATAAAGTAAACAATTTACTCGGACAAGTTTGGTAAATTACGAGTTTTTCAAAATAACACGCAAATTCTCAACCAGAGAATCCAAAACTCCTAAAATTTCATCATGCCCGCACTCAAAAAGCTTTGAAAAATCCTCCTCAAATCTCTCAGGCAGCCTCGTGCATAATTTTTTTGCATAAGCCATTAGCCGCTTTTCTCCGGGATGATAAACCCTGTTCAGCGCAAAGAGTACATCAAAATAACTCGCCAAAAACGCCGTCAATCTATGATTTACACTAATAAAATCACGCCGTTTCAGTGCATTTTTTATCTGCGCGTAAAAAGAAGCATATTTTTTATCTTTCAAAAGTATAAAATTCTTGTTAATAATCGCATGCGCAAGCTCTTGCGGATAGCCGGCAGAAATTTTCTTTTTTAATTCCCCGAACCATCCGTCACGGTCATAAAGAACCTCGGACGAAGCAATATTGTGCAAAAAAGCCGTCGTATAACCCAGCCACGCATTTTTTTCGTCATAAACGCCCTTTATAACACCTTCAATCCAGGCCGGATCCCGATACATTATATCCAACCCCTTATTTGAATCAGCAATAATCATCTCATCACCGGTTTCCCAGTATCTGTTATCCAAAGAGGGTTCTTTTGCGTACTTTTCAGCGATACATTGCCTTATCTTTAGAGGAATTTCCTCCTCCGTGTAAATATAAACATCAAAATCCGAATCCTCATCGGCCGTGCCTGACGTAACAGAGCCAGCGAGTGCAATCGCCTTAACAGATGGAATTTTAGAAAATTCGTAAATAATCTTTTCAAAATCTGACATTTTTCACCCTTTAATTACAAGAAAATCTTTTTGTATGCTATAAGTTTATTATAGGATATTTTATGAAAAAGTTTATCGTCTTAATATTTATTATTATACTGGCAAATTCTGTAACAGCAGCAGAAATCGGACTCGACGGGGTTGAAAAGAACAAAATTAAAATGACCCCTAAAGTCACACATGACGAAAAAAACCTGCTTATGGACAAAGACAAGGCAATGAAAGAACTCCTTGCCCAACAGCAGAAAAAAGACCTTGAAGATATTGAAAACCTATGGCAGTCAACTGTCGAAAACAACAATATTATCAAATTCGCAATGCGCAAACTCTCCGCACCGCCCGAACAACAGAGATTTCATTCATCCTTAATGGCAAAATCTGTTTCAGCCTTGATAAGCGGAGCTTCCTTTGTCCCATCACTTTTCGGCTCAAACTACATGGTACAATCCGCCTCTTACGCGACAGGTCGCCTCGCAAACAGCTATCTAAACAACAAAAACAACCCGCAGGAAACCCCGATGACGGACACAGAGCTGATTGAACTGGCCGGAATGATTGAATCCCTGCAAGATACAATTATAAACTCCTATTACAACTATAAAGCGATTCTTGTCCAAATAAAAGAAACCCGCCAGCAGCTTGTTTTGTACAACAAAAACTACTCACAAGCCCTGAAAAATAATGACGAGATGGAAATTGTCGTATCTTCTTCAATGTACGATGACCTGCTTTATGAAGAATACCGCCTTATGCAGCAGGCGAAAAAATATCAGATGGATTTGCAAAGACTTGCAGGAAAAAAAACGGTTGAGAACCTGAATCTCTATCAGTACGTATTCAAAGACGAACTTTTCAACCCGAATCCACCTAAAAACCAGCCTAAAACAGCAGATGGAGGCAAAAAATGATAAAAAAACTGTTTTCACTCCTCATTTTGCTGGGCTGCTTTGCACAAACAGCTTTTTCAATAACAATCGACGAAATGACCACCCCGAAACCACCGGCAGAACGCCTCGGTACGGGTCACACACCGGAAAAAGCCTATAAAGTCGTCGAAAGCAGCAAAAAAGAAATAAAAACAAAAGATGCTTCCTATAAAGAAAACACCGGAGCAAAAGACTTGACTTATGCAGATTTAAGCCTGAAAAAAATTGCAAAAGAAGTTGCCGATGACGCAGAACTCGATTCAGGCAACACCGTCAACGACATAAAACTCCTCTGGGTCGGAGCCGCGCAGCACAGCGAAACCGTAAAATTCATTATTTACAAACTTTCTAACCCCGACGAGGATAAACCTGACAAAAACATAGTAAAAAAAATAATTAAACCAATTGCAACCGCAGGAAGCCTCGCCGGAATAGGTGTCGGCAATCCTGTTGCCGCAATCGGAGCATTAATGGGCAGTTCGGTGCTCGGAAATTTTGCTACAAGCGAAAAAGAATTAAACTACCGCTTCACAAAAGTAAATGATGCAGACATGGTTGTTTTGATAAGAAAAATCGAAGAACTACAAAGAAAAATCTGCAATTATTATTTTGACTACATGTCCGCACGCGGCGCGCTTATGAAAACAGACGAAATCGTGCTAAAACGCCAAAAACAATTCAACGCAATCTCAGAAACCGGCACACGTGAACAAATCCTCCTCGCTGACGCATATTACAGAGCTGCTTTACAAAAACAAAACACAGCAAAATCCGATTTTCTCTCAAAACGTGCAGCACTAGAACAAACTGTCGGAATGGAAACAATGGCGGAGTTTGAAGACCTGCTCAGCCACCGCGGTGAATAATCAGCTTTACCTAATCTTCCAAAAATCAGGATGGAGCATTGCCAAAAACGGAATTAATTCCAGCCTGCCCACAATCATATTTGAAATACAAATTACTTTTGAAAGCGGATGCAAAACATCAAAATTCCCCATAGGCCCGATTACACCGAATCCGGGGCCGATATTTCCCAGAGTTGCAATGCTTCCGGTTACACCAATAAGCGTATTTTTTTCAATCAATGAAATCAAAAATGCAGAAACTGCAAAAATTACATAATAAAAAATAATAAAGGCCATCATCTGTGCACCAACTTCGGGCGCAACTATTGTTTTGTTGAGTTTTATAGGAAAAACCCCCGACGGATGAAGAATTCTGGCGATTTCACGCCGCAAATATTTAAACATAAACGCAACCCTTACAACCTTCACACCTCCTGCAGCAGAACCTGCACATCCGCCAACAAACATCAAAACAAACAACAGCAATTTTGCATCCAACGTCCATTGCGCATAATCCACAGACCCGAAACCGGCCGTAATTATGACGCTCACAACCTGAAAAAATGCGTCCATAACAGCTTTAAACGGTGGATATGAATTGTGCGCATATAAAACAAATGCAATAAGCGCGCTAAAAGTAAAAATTATTGCAAAATAAAGCTTAAATTCATCGTTTTTCCAGAAAAGTAAAAGATTCTTCTGGGTAAAAGCACTGTACATCAAAGAAAAGTTTGTACCTGCAAAAAACATGAAAATAGCAACAATCCAAACAACAGCAGTTGAGTGATAACCCATAATACTCGCTGCATTCGGCGAAAAACCTCCACCCGCAATTGAAGAAAACGAATTACAGAAAGCGTCAAACAACGGCATTCCCGCTAATTTCAAAAATATTATCTCAAGAATCGTCAAAACAACATACAATCCCCACAATGCAGTAGCAGTATGACGAATTCTTGGAGTAATTTTATCCTCTGTAGGGCCGGGAGCCTCCGCAAAAAACATCTGCCGCCCGGCAACCGCAAACTGGGGCAATACAGCAATAAACAGCACGATAATCCCCATCCCGCCCAGCCACTGGCTCATTGAACGCCAGAAAAACAACGCCTGCGGATAATCATAACTGGTTAAAATAGTCGCACCCGTCGTCGTAATCCCGGAAACCGCTTCAAACAACCCGTTAAGAATCGAAAATCCGTAAAAATAATACGGAATTGCCGCAATAACCGCAAACATGCACCACGCAGCCGCCACAATAAAAAGCGCTTCCGATTTT
This sequence comes from uncultured bacterium, assembly GCA_900547585.1. GTDB lineage: Bacteria > Cyanobacteriota > Vampirovibrionia > Gastranaerophilales > Gastranaerophilaceae > Spyradomonas. The sequence continues at coordinate 19,619 of URHD01000030.1, forward strand.
TTAATATCATTCAGGCTCTCAAAAGTCGAGGATTTTTTTCTGAAAAACAAACTTAAAACAATTGAAACAAAAGAAGCCGTAACAAACGGCAGAATTGAAAAATAATCGTTATAATAAATTGCAACAGCCGCAGGCACCAGTATTACCAGCCCGATGCAGCGCAAAATCAAACCTAAAGCTATAAAAACGTAAGTTAATCTCATTATTTCCTAAAAAATTCCTTAACTCTCGCGCAGTTTTCTTCGTTTGTGAACACCATCAGCTGGTCACAGGGCTTAACAACGGTCGTGCCTTTCGGAATTATAACCTGCATACCGCGCTGAATAATTGCAATAATCGCTTTTGCCGGAATATTCAAATCCATAATCCGACGCTCCTGAAATTCGGGAGAAATATTTGTTTCGATGATTCTGCCCTGCCCCTGCTCAACAGTAGCAAGGATTTCAACATCTGTTTCAATCAAATCATTTTTAATCTCATTTATTGAAGCCTCTTTCGGCGAAAGCGCAACATCAATTCCGACTTTTTCAAAAAGTGCAATATTTGCCGACTTAGAGACCCTAGTAATAACGCGTTTTGCACCGAGCTGCTTAACAAGAAGCGAACAGAGAAGATTTTTTTCATCATTGTTCGTAACGCTGATAACAACATCCGAAAGCGCAATATCTTCTGACTGCAAAAGCTCAAGATTTGTACCGTCACCATATAAAACCAGCGTAGATTTTAGCTCCTCGGTCAAATCCTCACAGCGTTTGTAATCACGTTCAATGATTTTTGTTCTGATTCCGACTTTTTCAAGATTCTGCGCAAGCATTAGCCCGACGCTGCCGCCGCCAATTATCGAAGCAGTTTTGACTTTCGATGTATTCTCAAAAATCATGTTCGCAAGAATATCCAGCGAGGTCGATGACCCCATAAAAATGACTTTGTCGTTCAACTCAAAAGCAGTTTCGCCATCAGGAATAAAAAGCTTGCAATCCCGCGTAATCCCGACGACCAGAGTGTCATCAGGAAAACGACAATCCTTGAGTTTTTTGCCTAAAAGCTCCGAATTCTCTTTAATTCTGTACTCAAGCAGCCTTGCTTTGCCCTGTGCAAAATTTTCAACATCAACAGCCTCGGGAACAGTAATAATTCTAAAAATTTCCTGCGTCAAAAGCTCTTCCGGCCAGATAATAAAGTCAATCATTTCATATTTTGTGTTTTTCAAAAGCATCATTGACTCAATATATTCCGGCGTGCTCACAAAACAAACCGTTTTTGCGCAGCTGAGCCTACTTACGGTAAGGCAGGCAACAATATTCGCCTCATCAAACTGCGTACAGGCAATAAAAATATCAGCATCCTCAATATTTGCCGATTTTAAAGTGTTAATATTTGAACCGTTGCCTTCAATATAGCTTATATCGAGCTTGCTGAGCGCAGCTGTCTTGTTTTCTTCCTTGTCGATTATGGTAATGTCATGGTCTTCAAAGAATTCCGTTGCAATAAGATAGCCTATCTCACTGGCACCAAAAACAACAATTTTCATATAACTACATTCCTTAATTTAGCGTTTGAATTATGTAGATATTAAGCCAAATACAGATTATTTACAATACATTCTTACGCACAAATTCTCCACAGTAAAAGCATGATATTCATTTTTCGCAGCCTGTGAGCATAGCGAATCGAGCTCGAAAAATGAATATTATGCACTTTTTACGCAAAAATTGACAATTTCCCCCAAAAGCAAAAGAAATTACAATACATTTACCCATGTTTGTTTTACAATATTGCATTATAAAGAAATAAATTAACTTGAGGAGAATAAGGTGGACTTAACAGTACTAACAATAGACTTTTTGAAAGTTTTAAGCAATATATTCGGAAGCTACGGAATGGGAATCATCGCCCTAACCGTGCTAATAAGACTTGCCCTCTGGCCGACAAGCGTTTCACAGCAGCGTTCAATGAAAACAATGCAACTTCTCCAGCCAAAAATGAAAGCTATCCAAGACAGGTACAAAAACGACCCGCAAACTGCACAGCGAAAAATGATGGAGTTCTACAAAGAACACAATTTCAATCCGATGGCAGGATGTTTGCCAATGCTTATCCAGCTTCCTATTTTTATCCTTTTGTATTCATCTTTGATGAGCCCTCAGTTCATTTCAATGGCAGGTCAATCAAATTTTCTGTTCATAAATCGTCTTGATGCGACACTGAAAGGCAATGCAGGCGTTTCTAACGACGGAAAATTCTCTGTTTCGCCCAACGACAAATTTACAGTCGGTAAAAAAATAAAGTTCTATGCAGGAAACGAAGAACTCGGCGAAATAAAACTTAAAAAGAACAATGTGGAAGTTCTCGGAAAAATCACTCCCGGTGAACCGATTGATATGAAAATCAGCCGCGACAACCTTAACGGCGACTACTCACAATTGAAAAAAATCACCGAAGTAAAAGCAATTGTAACAGACAACAGCACAAGAGAAGTCGAAGATGTCACATTTAAATCCGACGGCGACCTGCTAATCGCCCATGTCCCGACAATTGCAGCTAAAACTGCTTTCCACTATGACGTATTTATTCTTATCGTGATTTTCGGTATCACAATGTTCCTGTCGCAAAAAATAATGACGCAGGTCAACAAAACAGCCCAGATGGATCCCCAGCAGGAAGCAATGCAAAAAACAATGGGAACAATGATGCCTGTAATGCTTACGGCAACATTCCTTTTCTTCCCGATTCCGGCAGGTGTTTTGCTTTATCTTATTGCCAGCAACATCGTAATGGTCGCTCAAACCATTATAATCAATAAACAACTTGAAAAAGAGCAGGGCATCAAAAAAGCCGCAAAATCCATGCCCGTTGACAATACAGAAATAGCAAATTCCAAACCGGTAAAAGCAAAAGAAGTAAAAAATGTAGAAAATGAAACAATCGAATAAATTGACCAACATAACCCCTCGGTCATTCAGGACTTGAGCCGGAATCTCCTGCATTGCAGGCCAAAATTTACAATCTAAAAAAATCTAAAAAGGAAAAAAATGAACGAACAAGCCCAAAAAGCCTTACAATCGCTCATCGATGGCAACAAAAACTTCGTAAACGGAATTTCAACAGCAAACAACAGAACCGTTGAAACCCTAAAAACCCTCCAAAACGGTCAATCGCCCAAAGCGTGCATTCTGACCTGCTCCGACTCAAGGGTTGTACCGGAATTAATCTTCGACAAAGGGCTGGGTGATCTTTTTGTTGTCCGTGGAGCCGGCGCAGTAATTGGCCCCAATATTTTAGAATCAGTTGAATATGCTGTTGCAAAATTAAAAGTACCGCTAGTAATAGTAATGAGCCATGACGATTGCGGGGTAATGAAAGCTGCAAAAAACACCTATCCGGCAGAACCTGAAAAATTCGGCCTGCTGATAAAATCAGTATATGAAATTATCGACCACGAAACCGAATGCTACAACGAACTCGCACTCGATTACACGCTCGTAAAAAAAAGAAAACTCCTAAAACGCTCCGAACTCTTACGAAAAGCCTACGCATCAGGCGAACTCGATATCGTCAGAGCTTATTTTAAATTTGATACGGGCGAAGTAATAATATTAGATTAAAAAATTAAAAAA
>URHD01000031.1 GCA_900547585.1 uncultured bacterium
CTGTAACTTCCCCATTTTTCGGCAAGAGCGGCAAACGAGGCTCGAACTCGCGACCTTCTGCGTGACAGGCAGACACTCTAACCAAACTGAGCTACGATCCCAATCGCCTTATTTAATTGTGTATATTGATTATAATTTGCTAAAAATTTTTTTTCAACACTTTTTTTGATAAATATTTGAGCACAGCAAAAAAATATGTATAATAAGACTATGATTGAAATTACTTGATATCAGGAGAATGTATGAAAAGATTTATTCTAACTTTGTCTTTAATGATAATTGCCGCCATGCCGGCATGTGCACTTTCGATGAAGGTTTCTTCAATGCAGGATTTCACAACCGAAAAACCCTCTGATACACTCAAAGTTATGGTTCTGGTTCATACAGAGCTCGATAACGGAATGGTTTTTGAGGAAGGAACGATTATAAAGGGCGATATTTTTGACGTAAAGCCTCCAACAAGGGGTAAAAGAAACGCGACTTTTAAATTTCGCCCGACCAGCTATTCTTATAATGGCAAAATGGCCGAAATTAAAAATAATACAAACCTCTGGGGAAAATATGCACCATATAAAGAGCTCGACGCTGCCGGCATGACGTTGTCTGCAGCAACTTTTGTTGGTGGGCAGTTTTTAAAAGTTCCATTCCTCGGACAAGCGGTTTCATTTGCAAAAGGCGTGGTTAAAAACCCGGACGGCAACCGCCTGAAATCAGGTGCAACGCAAATATACAAGGATTCTTTCGTTTCGTATGTCGAGGAGGGCAAAGAAATAACTTTGAAAAAGGACGAACTGTTTCTTCTAAAGTTTAAAGTTAAAGATGATGTGGAGGAAAACCAGGCTGATAACCCCGAAGAGGAAGAAAATGCTCCTGCTCAAGAGGTTGAAATCAACAATCAGGCTCAGCCCTCAGCACCTTTGCCTTCAAATGAGGCTTCTCCGGTAAAACTTGAGCAATCTAAAATCCACTCGGTTGACCCTTATGAGGTTTTGCACGAGGTGGAAACATCCCGGAAAGATAAATAACACTAAAAAATGGGTGAGGTGGGATTCGAACCCACGACCAATTGATTAAGAGTCAACTGCGCTACCACTGCGCCACTCACCCATTATATATACAGTTTTCGAAATTATCGAGCAGTGGCAGCGCTTGCGCTACCTTCCTCTCACAAAACGATACTTAATCGTTTTGCTCGGCAGAGTGCCACTCACCCATTATATATTCAGTTTTCAAAATTTTTGAGCAGTGGCAGCGCTTGCGCTACCTTCCTCTCACAAAACGATACTCAATCGTTTTGTTCGGCAGAGTGCCACTCACCCGTTCCCGTAATTTTATTATATCACTAAGAAAAATTTTTCAATACTTGTTTATCCCCGGTTTTTATTTTGGGATATAATATTCTTGGCTGAAATATTAAAAAAGAGGAATTAAGATGTTATTAGGCGTAAATATAGACCATGTAGCGACTTTGAGAAATGCCAGAGGCGGAAAAGATCCGGAAATTATTAAAGCAGCCCAAATCTGCGAAAATGCCGGCGCCGACGGTATTACAACTCATCTTCGCGAAGATAGGCGTCATATTAAGGATGCAGACGTCTTTGCTTTGAAAAAAATCCTCAAAGTGCGCTTGAATCTCGAAATGGCTGTCACTGAAGAGATGGGCGCAATTGCTCTGGAACTTCTTCCTGCTAATTGCTGCCTTGTTCCTGAAAAAAGACAGGAATTAACTACCGAGGGTGGGCTTGATGTTGCCGGTCAGCTTGAAAAAATAGCTCCTTTTGTAAAAAAACTCGTTGATGCGGGCATTGTTGTGAGCCTTTTTATTGACCCGTCTGAAGAACAGGTAAAAGCCTCTGCAAAAACCGGCGCACAGTTCATTGAGCTTCATACCGGCGCATATTCCGAAGCTTATGGTACAGATTCAGAAGAAATAGAATTTCAAAAGCTGAAAAATGCAGCAAAACTCGCCCAAAATCTCGGACTTAAGGTGAATGCAGGGCACGGTCTCACCTATGAAAATGTCCACAGAATGCATGAAATTGAGGGGCTTGTTGAGTTGAATATCGGGCATAATATTATTGCAAAATCGGTATTTGACGGGCTTTTCGCGGCTGTAAAAGAAATGAAAGAACTGATTAAGTAATTTTAAGAGAGTTGTGAGGGTGCTTGATTTTACAACCCTTTCACGCTATCCTTAAATTATCAATCGAATGTTGAAAGGACTAACACATGGCTAAACATTGTGAAATCTGCGGTAAAACAGCAATCAAAGCAGCAAAAATTTCTTTTTCACATAAACAAAATGTTCACAGACAAGAACCTAACCTCCAAACTGTTAAAGTGAACCAAAACGGTACTGTAAAAAGAATCAGCGTTTGCACTTCCTGCATTAGAGCCGGAAAAGTACAGCGCGCTGTATAATTGAATCGCAAGTATTAAAAAAAACAGCTTTCGGGCTGTTTTTTTTTGTGCTAAAAACTAAAAAAAGGAGCGAAAAGCTCCTTTTTATTAACAAATTGTATTTTCTGCTTTTCTCAAGGTTATGCCTCTTTTTGATTCCCTGATGAATTTTACGAATTTTTTTACATATTCATCTTGAGGAACTTCCTGCTCAATCACGTCGCATGCTTTTGAAATCAAGTATTCGCCGGATTTAAGGATTTTGAGGGCATGTTTGAGGTTTTCTCTTGTTTCAAGCGGAATCCCTCTGCGTTTTAAGCCGATAGAATTGATTCCATGAGGAATCGGGGGGCGTCCTTCGCCTTTGCAATAAGGTAAAACATCCATTCTTGCTGCTGAAAATCCGCTTACTATGCACATTTCACCGATTCTAACGTTCTGGTGGAAAACACTCATTCCACCGATAAAAGCCCCGAACCCGACATGGCAATGTCCGCCGATTGTGGCTAAGTTCGCCATAATTACTTCATCCTCAAGCACACAGTTGTGAGCGACATGAGTTGAGGTCATAAGCATACATTTGTTGCCGACTATTGTTGCGTCGCCCTCGGTTGCTGCGCGGTTAACAGTTGCATATTCTTTGATTATGCAGTTTTTGCCGATAATAGATTTTGTCGGTTGACCTTTGTAACCCAAATCCTGCGGGGCTGTTCCGATGCTTGCGAACGGCGAAATTAATGTGCCATCGCCAATTTCGCAGTGCTCAAGATATGCATTCGGCATAATTATTACATTGTCGCCGATTTTTACATTTTCTCCAATTACTGCGTTGGCTCCGATTGTTACATTTTGTCCGATTTGTGCGTCATCGGAAATTATTGCTCTTTTGTCAATCATATTTTCACACTTTCACTATACTACGGAGAAAATCATATCAGCTTCAACAGCTGTTTTTCCGTCAACAGTAGCTTTTCCGTGAGCTTTGATAATCGGGCCCCTTACTTTTGTTAGTTCGACATGCATATCGAGCCTGTCGCCGGGGCGCACAATGCTTTTGAAGCGGCAGTTGTCGATTCCTGCGTAAACAACGAGCTTTCCTTTGTATTCTTCGGTCGTCATGAGGATTCCTGCGCCCATTTGAGCAAGAGCTTCAGCCTGCAAAACGCCCGGCATAATCGGGTTACCCGGGAAATGTCCTTGAAAGAACGGTTCGTTCATTGTAAGGTTTTTGTAGCCTTTTGAGTACTTTCCGGGGACACATTCCGTGATTCTGTCAATGAGAAGAAACGGATATCTGTGCGGAATCATGCTCATGATTTCCATAATATCAAAACTTAATACTTCTTCTGTCATCTATAACTCCTTATCTAATCTTATCTTTCAAAATTTTTGCTGTTTTGACATGAACAGCATGTCCAGCCTCTTTTACGATGATTTCTGCTTTTAAGTTCAGCGGATTGAAACCTGTGAGGTAGAAATCGCCGATTAAGTCGAGGATTTTGTGCTTTGCAGGCTCAAAATCGCTGTAAAGCTCAGTTGTGTAGCCATCTTCTGTCAATCCGACGGTGTTTTCAATGCTAACGCCGCGTGCATATCCCGCTGCCTGCAGCATTTCCAGCTCTTTTAAGTAACCGAAAGTTCTGGCTTCAATGATTTCTTCAATATTTGAACCGTCAAAGCTTACCCAGCGATGATTCAGCTCCGGATGGTTGAAATTTACGCCGTATGTGATTCTCAACTCTTCCGCAGGAAGCACTACAAGGTGGGTTTTGCCGTTCAAATAGCTTACCGGCTCGCTGACTGAGTATGAATCGTCGGATTTGTGTGCCCCGCTCATTAATTCGACCCATTTTTTTGAGCCGCCATCGAGAATCGGCAATTCAAAGTGCGAAAGTTCTACATCAATTGCGTCAATTCCGCAGATTGCGCAGGCTGCCATAAAATGTTCAATCAGCATAATCTGGACATCTTTATCGCCGATTACAGTGCAGTGTTCGGTTGAAACTACGTTTTCAACCGTTGCCGCAACTGTTTTTCCGTTAAAATGGAAGCGGATTCCTTTTTCTTCGGAGGGTTTTAGCACTGCTGTTGACGGAGCGCCTGTCATAAGCGCCTGTGATGAGATTTCTTTGATTTCTGAGATTGTTCTTGTCATTATTCTGCGTCCTGTTCAAACTGGGCAAGAAGATGCTCGTATTTTTTGAATTTTGAAGCGATTTCTTCTGCTGCTTTCATTGCTTTGAGCTGTTTAATGAAATCTTTTCTCGGAACAGCCGGAGCGCCGATAATTATTGATTTTTCCGGGAAACTTTTTGTTACGCCGGCCTTAGCCATGACAATTGAGTCGCTTCCGATTTCAATATGGTCTGCCATGCCTGCCTGACCTGCAATAACTACCCTGTCACCGATTTTGCAGCTTCCTGCGATGCCGCACTGTGACACGAGCATGCAGGCTTTTCCGATTTTGCAGTTGTGGCCGACCATTACGAGGTCATCGATTTTTGTTTGTGCTCCGATTTCGGTATTTTCGATTGTTCCTCTGTCAACACAGGAGTTAGCGCCGATTTCGACATCGTCGCCGATTACAACGCCGCCAATAGAGGGGATTTTGTAAACTTTTTGATTAACATTCTGGTCAACAACCTGACCTTCTTTGCGCGCCTGTTCAATAACGTCGGGATTTTCTGTTACAAAGCTGAATCCGTCAGCGCCGATACTTACGTGGTGCTGGAATATTACGCGGTTTCCGATGTGTGAGTTGTCGCCGATGCAGCAGCCTGCGTGGAAGAGGCAGTTTTCGCCGATTGTACAGTTTTTGCCGACATAGCAGTTGGCAAGAAGTTTTGAATTGTTGCCGATTTTTGAATTTCTGCCTACGACAACATTCGGGCCGATAGAAACATTTTCGCCGAGTTCGGCTTCGGGGTGAATGTATGCAGTCGGGTGGATTCCGACCGGTGCATCGGGCGCAGAGTAGAAAAGATGAAGCAATTTCATCATTGCGAGGCGCGGTCTTTCTACTTCAATCGTTGAAAGGTGCTCAATATTCACGCCGAGCGGGACAAGCGCCGCTTTTGCTTTTGTTTTTGCAAGGTTGTCAATTTCTTCTTCAGAAAGTGCCAGCGCAAGTGTGTTTTCGTCAGCCAACAAAGGGGGCATAAGTTTTGTTATCGAAGTATCTGCGACCTTTGTCAAAATTCCGCCGACGATTTCACTAATTTCCTCTACTCTATAACTTTTCATATCTTTCTCCTTAGTCTTCCCTCTTTTTATTGTAATATTATCCCCCAAAAAACACAAATATTTAATATTAGGCTGTGTCTGCATGCGATTTTTGTTTTTGCGCGAGTATTGATGTATTTTCCTTTTCCGTTCGGATTCCTCCGGGCATCCGGCAATTGTTTTATAAATTTCTCGACTTTTGAGCCCTCCCCCATACTCTCTCCAAAGAAAAATACATCAATATTCGCTTTTCGCACTGCTGAAATCGTTGTTTTTAATATTTAATTTATATATTTTTGTTAATTTATACTATAATATTCCTGTAAAAGGACTTCATCATGAATGAACAAAACAGAAAAAACACAAAAATCCCCGAAATAAAAATCAAAAACATGGGCGTGGATATCGACAAAAACGAGTACAAAGAAATCGTGCTCTCAAATTCGGCGCGCCCTGAACAGACTTTTTATGAAAAATACAGATAAATCCTTATTTGGATAGAAAAGGAGCAAATTATGTGGGAAAAAGACATTGATATTCGCGAAGTTAAAGAATTACGTGTAAAACCCAATGTTTACTTTGGCGTGGGCGCTATTGAAAAAATTGACGATATTGCTGCTGACCTTAAGAAAAAAGGCGTGGACAAAGTTATCGTTGTTTCCGGTAAAGGTGCTTATAAAATCACAGGCGCATGGGATTATGTTGAAAAAGCCCTGCAAAAGCACGAAATCGGCTATGTTAATTACGCAAAAGTAACACCAAACCCGACTACACATAACATTGACGAAGCAAAAGCAATGGCTCTTGAGTTCGGCGCAAAGGCTGTTATCGCAATCGGCGGCGGTTCACCTATTGATACGGGAAAAAGCGTTGCAATTCTCATGGAATATCCCGAAAAAACAGCAACACAGCTTTATGAATTCGAATTTGCTCCTGAAAAAGCGGCTCCGATTGTTGCAATCAACCTTACTCACGGAACCGGAACAGAAGTGAACAGATTTGCGGTTGCAACATATCCTGAGAAAGAATTTAAACCGGCAATTGCTTACGATTGCATTTATCCGTCCTATGCAATCGATGATCCGCAGTTAATGACAAAACTTTCAAAAAATCAGACGCTTTACACCTCAATCGACGCTGTAAACCACGTTGTTGAGGCTGCAACTTCAAAGGTTGCGTCGCCGTACTCAATAACGCTGGCAAAAGAAACCATCAAATTGGTCGCAAAATACCTGCCTAAAGCAATTGAGAACCTTGAAGACCCTGAACCGAGATATTATTTGCTCTATGCGTCACTTCTGGGCGGTGTTGCCTTTGATAACGGGCTTTTGCATTACACTCATGCGCTTGAGCATCCGTTGAGCGCTGTTAAGCCTGAATTGTCGCACGGTCTGGGGCTTGCAATGCTTCTTCCTGCTGTAATTAAGTACATTTATAAAGATAAAGCAGCAACACTTGCTGATATTCTTGAACCTATTGCTCCGGGCTTGACAGGCAGCCCTGATGAAGCTGAAAAAGCAGCAAAACTCGTTGAAAAATGGCTTCAGAGCGTTGGCGTTACTCAAAAACTTGAGGATGACGGTTTTTGCAAAGCAGATGTTGAAAAACTTACAAATCTCTGCTTCACAACGCCGTCTTTGGACGCGCTTTTGAGCATTGCTCCCAATCATGCAACAAAAGAAATAGTTGAGGCAATTTATACGGAATCAATGACTGCATACAATTAAAAAATTATTAAAAATTTGCAAAAAAGCGGGCAACTTTGTCCGCTTTTTTAATGAAAGCAACCGGCAAAGAAATTATGGGGATTTTTCTTTGGAGTGACTATAGAGGAGGGCTCAAAGATTTTGTAAGTTTATTTTCAACGCCGAGTGCCCGGAGGAATCGGAACGGAAAAGGAAAATCTCCATAATTTCGCCTCGCACCAAAAGCATACCCCCGAAAATACCAAAAAAGTAAGAAATTTCTTTCTTACCTTTTGGCGTGTATATGGCATTATACGGGTGGTCTAGATTATTTCCGGGATTGGTGCATTGAAGTACATCAGCGGGTTTGTGCCCATATTCATACCGGAAAAGATGTTTATCGGATTCGTTGTTGTTTGCTGTTTGAAGTATGCTTCGAGCTGTTTTCTTCTGGCTGCCTGCATTTCTTCAAGCTGTTTTGCCATTTCATCGTAGTTTTCTGCTTTTACGGTTACTTCGTGCATTTCGGGGTTAACTTTTGTTCCGAAAAGGAAACCGTTTGTTGCTGCTGTTACGTTTGCAATCTGCAATCCGTGCGGTTTTGCTGTTGTTTGGATGAATGCAGTTGCATTTTCTTTGTGAAGTGAATGTTTTGCGCTTGCAATCATTCTCTGGTTGTCGCTGATGAGCCCGTCGATTCTGGAATCTTTTGCTTGAAGTTCTTTGAGCTCTTTGTTGAGTTCTGTTTTCTTTGTCAAATCTGATTCTGCTTTGATTTGCGCTTCTTTTGCTTTGATTTCGTTTGCAAGCTGCTCTTTTTGGGTTTTGAGCTGTGCAATTCTGTTGTTTGCGTTTTCTGCCTGAAGATTTTTGATTTCGATATCTCTGACAGCTTCCATATCTTTGATTATTGATTCTGCCTGTTTTACATCCTGTTTGAGGCCCTTGAGTTCTGCTTTTTCTGCATCTGTAAGTGATTTTTTTGACTTGAGTTCTGCAATTCTTGCTTTTGAAGTTTCTACGGTTTCTTTGATGCCTTTAATTGTTAGGTTTCTTACGAAACTTGCATTGTTGGAACCTTCAAGGTAGCCCTGACGCTGATAATTTCTTTTAATCATTGCTTCAACCTGCTCAAGCCTTGCGGTTTCTTTGGGTGAAAGCGTTCCTCTTGTGCTGAGGTCTGCGTATTCGTTCATTAATTCTTTGTATATTTCTTTATTTGCGTCTTTGTAGCTGTCAACTGTTTCTGCGTAGTCAGTTTTGTTCAATTCTCTTGCTGTTTCGACAGTTTCGATTTTTTCGTCGATTGCCTTGTATTCAACTTCTTTCTTTGCAATTTCCTTAGCGTTTTTTGTTGCATCTTTTCTGAGTTCTGTGAGTTCGTCGAGAAGTTTTTGCTGCTGTTTTTGATAGCTTTCGATTTCTTTTGCGTATTTTTTGTCAATTTGTGCAATTTTGTTTTCTTTTGCATTTTTTGATTTGAAAATTGCTTCCCAGTTGGCTTTGCCTTCAGTTTTCAAGAATTCGGAAGCCGCTCTGTAGGATTTTTGAGGATGGCGCACGCCTTTTACAACGTATTTTCCTGTTGTTTTAACACAATCGCCTGTTGCTTTTAATGTTTGTGAGATTTTTCCGCCTGCAAAGGTTTTGCCTGAGGCTGCTTTTGCTCCTGTCATTGCGAGGCCGACTTCAAGTGTTCCTCCGCCGATTTCCTGCCATGCTGCTTCGGCTTCTGCATCTGTTTGAGCTGCGTTGGCTTTTATTGCGCCTTTTGCAACATTCGCTCCGCCGAGCAGGACGCCTGCACCAACGAGGAACGGTGCTGCCGCGCCGCCTGTTACAGCAATTAATGCTGCGCTGCCTGCTGCAACTGCAACTGTCGTTAAAGTACGTTTTAAGCTGAATCCGTTTTCGTCGCAGAACATGCCTTTGACGGTTTTGAGAGCGCCTTTGCCCATATTTTTCAGTTTGCTCCAGAAAGTGATTTCTCCGTCGTCTTTTCCGTCTTCTGTTGCCGCTACTGTCTGTTTTTGCGTTGCCTGGGCGACAAACTGCTCTTTTTCAGCCGCTTCTTGCTTTTCGAGTGCTTCGAGCTGCTGTTTGTATTCTGCTTTTTGCGCTTCCTGACGGGATTCGGCATATTTTTTCATCGCTTCAGCATGCTGTTTGTTCATCTCTGCCATGTTTGCAAGGATTTTTGTGTACATTTCTGCTGTCGATGGGGTCATCATCATTGAACCAATTCCTGACATAAAATATCCCTTTCCCGTGTCTATAATTCCTCTTATTTAAATAAAAACATTCATGGCAAAGAAATTGCCTTTTAAAAGGAAATTTTAAGAAATATTAAGCTATTTTAACCCCGATTAACAATCCAGCAGGAAGCGGAAGAATCTCTGCCTGCCAGTCAGGAGCTGATTTTATTGCATTTACGAAAGGCTGAACCTTTTTTTCGTGCGAAAGCACATTATCCGCAAGAATTACAGAACCTTTTGCCATTTTGTCTTTCAAAAGGTTGAAATAGTCGATGTACTGGGCTTTGTTTGCGTCAATAAAAACCAAATCGGGCACAAAATCGAGCTTTTTAATGACCTCAATCGCCGCACCCTGCAACGGTGTAATAAAATTCTCTAATCCGGTCTTTTTAAAATACTCTTTTGCGACGCTCTGACGCTCTTCAAAGAATTCAATTGTCGTTAGATGTCCTTTCTTGTTGAATTTTAATGCGTCAGCAATCCAAATTGCCGAATAGCCGTTAGATGTTCCTATTTCCAATATTTTTTCTGGCATTGTCTTTTTTATGAAGAGGCTAATGAAATTAGCTGTTTCCGGAGCAATATTCCAGAATTCTTTTTGCGTTTTTTCTAGCTCTGTGAGTATTTTTCGGGTAGTTTCATCCATTATTTCATTACTTTGTTTATTAATTTTATATTATAGATATTAATCGCTGTGGGAACGGTTTGTACGACTTCGTTTTTGTCCAAATCGTAAACAAAATACTTTTTATCGGAAGCATTTGTGATAACTGCATAGCTGCTGTCCGGAACGGGAATTATTTTGTTTGTAAAACCGTTTGTTTCAAGCTTTTTGGTCGTTTCGACCTGATAATCTTCAAGGTTGAAAACACAAAGTTCGTTGTTTCCTGAAACAATGTAAAGTTTGCCGTTATGTTCAATCATATCAACAGGTTTTTCGCCTAATTCCTGTTCGTATATTATTTCATTGATTTTTGTGTCAATAACTTTTAATTTGTTTTCGGTTCTGCAAAGCGCGTAAATAAGATTGTCTTTTGCGTAGATTTTAGAAACATTCGGGCAGTTAACAGTTAAAGTGTTGTCATAAAATTTGCCCGCTATGTCAAGAGTGAAGATATCGCCCGAGGTTTTGTCCGCATAAGCAATATAATTTTTGTTTGCGTCCATGACAATATGTTTCGGGTAGCCTTTTAGCTTAATTTTTTCCATTACAGTCATTGATTTTAAATCAACGACGAAAATTGAACTGTCATCTGATACAGCGACAAAAGCTCTGTTGTTGTCGAGGATTATTTCCGACGGATGGAAAGAAAGGTCGATTTTTTTAGCCAGAACTTCATGTTTTATGTCCGCAACATCTATGTATGTCTTGCCTCTGGAGGCAACAAGTATGTAATTGTCGTTTTCAACCGGCTCAATAAATCTCGGCAGGCTGTCAAGACGCAGCGTGTAGTCGGGAATTGTTGAATTTGTCGGAACAACATTGACAAGGTTCGAATCGAGAGTTGTAATTAAGAAAGTTTTGCCTTTTAATTCTTCAACCGGTTCGATTTTTACGAGATTTTTCTCCTTTTCTTTTGCCGGTTCGGGCGTAAACATTGTATTTACGTAAGAACTTACCGTGGGAATAACCAAATCACCCATAATTATTTTCATATCGTCAGGAATCACCATTCCCGGCGGAACGAGCATGTCCTGCGGCAATAGGCCTGTTTTTACGCCGAGCGGAATGTTTTTTGTGTCGGTAAAACTCGGTTTGCCCTGTTTATTTTTGATTACTTTTAAAAGTGCCAGATTTGTGTCAAAAACAATGACTTCGGGCTTTTCTGAGATTTTTTTGTTTGCCGGGTATGTTACGGCGACTTCGCCTTTTCCTGCTTTATTCACCTGGGAGGGCAATACGGGCAGGTAAACGGTCTTATCCGGAAAGGTTATCATCCCGTCAAATCTCACGCCAATATCGGGGACTTCTTTTTTTATCGTATTTAGTACATTGTCGGGAAGTTTTGTTGCAAAAGCCGAAGAGGTTAAAGCCAAATACGCTATTGCCAGACATAATATTTTCTTAAAGTTCATATTCTTCCTCTCCAATGTTTTTACAAACAGTATATCCCAATATCAGTCTGTGGTAAATAATTTTTACGGGAAATTATGAATGGATTTTGCTTTTTAGCTTGTCGAGCAGCTTTTCATTGCTCTTTTTGTTCATTGTGAGCTCAAAAAGCTTGTTGTAAAGCCGTCTTTCTTCTTCATTTATTGATTTTGGCGTTTGTATTTTGATAAATACGTGATGATCACCGCGTTTTTCCTTGTGTCCGAGGTAGGGAACTCCTGCATTTTTGATAATCAGTTCTTTGCCGAATTCCACGCCTGCCGGAATTGAAAGCTCCATAGGCCCGTGGACTGTTTCTACTGTAATTGTGTCACCGAGAACAGCCTGAGGGAAATTGATTGTTTCTTCAGTGTAAATGTCGAAACCTTCCCGTTTGAACTTTTTGTGGGGTTTTACATAGGTTACAATGAATAAATCCCCGTTTGCACCGCCGTTTATACCTGCGTCGCCCTCTGTTGCAATTCTGATTTTTGCATTATTATCAATTCCGGCAGGAATTTTGACTTTGATTGTCTTTTCTGCCTCAATTCGTCCTTCACCTTTGCAGGTTTTGCACGGCGAAGTGATGACTTTGCCGGTTCCGTGGCATTTCGGGCACACAGTAACCTGTGAAAAGCTGCCTAAAATCGTTTGCGTGACCTGTGAAACACGACCCTGTCCATGGCAGGTCGGGCAGATTTCCGGTTTGGTTCCGGGCTGGGCGCCTGTTCCGTAACAATCTTTACAGGTCTCAAGATGGTCGATTTTTATCTCTTTTTCAACGCCAAAAACCGCTTCCTCAAATTCCAGCTCCAAATTCAACCTTAAATCATGCCCGCGTGCAGGCGCATTGGGGTCAACATTTCGCTGGGAAAATCCTCCGCCAAAACCCGAGAAAAATGTTTCAAAAATATCATTAAGATTGCCAAAACCGTATTCAAACGGCCCGCCCCCGCCATAACCGGCATTTTGAAGCCCATCTTCGCCATAGCGGTCATAAAGCGAGCGTTTTTCTTCGTCCATAAGTGTTTCGTAGGCTTTTCCGAGCTCTTTAAACTTTTCTTCTGCATCAGGAGCCTTGTTCACGTCAGGGTGAAGCTCTCTAGCCTTTTTTCTGAAGGCGCGTTTTATCTCATCTTGCGTTGCACTCTGGCTTACGCCCAAAATCTCATAGTAATTTGTCATCTCTCATCTTCCGGTCTTGTGGCAATTTATTATTCTGGTTTAACAGCTACATTAACCAGCGCGGGTCTTAGCACTCTGTCACCGAGTTTGTAGCCTTTTTGCAGTTCGGCAATAATTGTGTGCTCAGGATGTTCGTCAGTGGGGGTTTGCATAACCGCTTCATGGAAATTTGGGTCAAAAGGCGTGTCTTTTGTATCAATAACCTCCATACCGATTTTTTGAAGCACGTCGTAAAGCTGTTTAAAGCCCATTTTGTAGCTGTCTTTTACCTGATTTATGTCTTCGGACTTTTCAGCAGCTGCAATAGCTCTGTCAATGTTATCAAGCGCCTCAATCATCTTTTTGAGGGTATCTTCTGCGCCGTATTTCAGAAGTGATTCGCGTTCTTGCATTTGTCTTTTGCGGTAATTATCAAAATCTGCGGCAAGACGAATATATTGGTTGTTTACTTTTTCAAGCTGCTCTTTCAAAGAATCGATTTCTGACGCAACTGTTTCTTCTGCGGCGGTTTCGTCAGTTTCTTGTTCGATTTCGGACTCATTTTTTGCAAAAGGGTTATTTTTCACATTCAAATCATCCATATTTTCAATATTTTCGTTCTCAGCATTCCCCATGATAAATTCCTTTATAAATTAAATAATCAGGTCGGACGCACTGTGTTTAAAAATCGTGCAGCCGTTTCGTTACTCTAATATTATAGTTTATGAATAAACTTCCTCAAGTTTTTTTAATTATTTCTTAATTATTGATATTTTAGGGCGGATTTTTATTTAAAATGCCTGATTTTTCCTGTATCAAGGATGTTGCTCAGGGCATAATATATTCCGTAAACACCCAGCCCGATTCCGCACGTCTTGCTGAACCTGTTTTTCACCAGCGCGCCTGTTGCAAGGAGCGCGGGGACAATATTATATGTCAACTGATCAAAAGCACCTTTTACGTAACCTGTTATTCCATTTATTTTGTCAGGGAGGTCGAAATTTACTCTTTCAGCGAAAATTTTGTCCCTGAAATTGCTTGTGACTGTGCTCATATCCTCCTGACGCCTCGAGCGTATGTACTGATCGGGAAGGCGCCCTGCAATTCCCAGCTTTATGTTTTGCTGGGAAATCATCTTTCCGGCTTTGTGTGAATCGTACAAAACCAGACCTGCAGCGGCTATTCCTGCTGTTTTTGTGAGAATATTTGCTATGTTCATTATTTTTCAGCCTTTTTCTCTGTTTTCTTTTCTTTTGAAAAATCAGGGTTGTTGTCTACGATTTTTACGGTTTTTCCTGCTGATTTGAGGGCTGCTTCTGCGGCGTCGAGCGCGTCTAAACCGTATGAACCGCTGGATTGCTGGATTTTTGCAAGGAGCTGTCTTGTTAAATCATCGCCTGACGCCCATCCGTTGGAAACAATTGCCATACCAATCATTTTTACATTCGAATATTTGCTTTGCAATGTCAAATTCAAAAGATTTGTTAAAGCGACATCATTTTTTCTTGATTCATCTTCTCTGAATCGTTTCATAAGCTCTTTTGCGCCCATTAATTTAATATCCGGATTCGGATTTCTTAAATAATTTTCGAGTGTTTTTATATATTCATCAGTGAGCTGTACTACGTCTTTTTTCGGCTTTTCTTTTGTTTCTTCGGGCTTTTTGTCTTCTGTTTTTTCATCTTTCAACCCACCTGCAGCAATCGCTTTGGCATAGCTTTCTGCTGGTTTTGTTGTGTAATAATTCGACGGATAAGCTTGTCCGGGCTGTCCGGAGCCGTTATTTATTGTGTTGTTGAAGTTTGCACCGTTGGGATTTACCGACGGATTGTAAATTATAATATTAACGCCGTTTGAGGAGGCAGCTTTTTGTGCGTCAATCGGAATTGTTACACCGTTATTAACCTGCTGTGGCTGTATATTTGGATTATAACCTACATTATTCATACTTCACCTTTAACTTTTGCAATTTGCAATTATATAAACGTAATTGAAGCCAAAATAGTGCCTTTTTTTTGACTTTTGTAACAAAAAATTAACATTTCTGCTTAAAAATTAAAGTTTTCAAAACATGTTGTCGATAAGAAAACTACATAGGGAAATGCAAAGGAGTAATTTATGTCAAATCCGGTAAATTTTAACCCATTTTTAGGGATAAGCGGTACTGAAAAACTGGAAGAGATACAGGATAGGCGCAAAAGCTTAAGATTTCCCGAGATGGAAATGCCTGAGGCTCCTGCGATAGAAATGAATGTCGGGAATGACGAAGAAGGCTATCTCGATTTGGACGGATTGCAGATGGATTTTAATAAAGAAATCCCCAAATTGCAGAAATAACAAAGAGTTTTAGTTACTTTAATAAAATAGGAGAAAAGAACATGGTTGATGGCGTAAGTTTTAACCCTTTTACAGGAAAAGATTTTACAATTGAAGAAATAAACCACCTTGATACGAACAAGGACGGTATAATTTCGGCTGATGAGCTCAATGCCGGCATGAGCTGGCTCACAAGCAAAGATGCTGACGCAGAAGCAGACATTTCTAACAACACGCAGTTATCAGAAGGCGCGCAAAAGCTTTTTAACGGTGCAAAAAGCAAAGGTGCTGCCGATGTAGCGTCGAATCAGACCGAACTCAACGAATATATGGAAATTGTTCAGGATGAGTATCTTGAACAGTATTTCAGAAGCAATCCCGGGCTAAGTTCCGAGGAAAAAGCTACTATAATCTCTCTCGTTCAGTCATCTATGGCTGATTTCCTCAAAAAAGTAACAACCTCTAACGCCAAAGGGCCTTATGATATTAAATCATTAACAAACGAATTTTCCGCGCAAATAGAGAGTACTTTTGCTGAGTCAAAAGAGCTCATTGAAACGACAAATTCTAAAATGAATGATTTGAAAAATACTGATGGCAGGCTGGATGCCCTAATGGGGAAAGTTCAAACCGCTGCTGAAGACTATGTGACCAATGCGGAATACAAAGAGATTCTGGCTGACAGTGTAAAATATCTTCTCGGACAGCTTATGAACGGAAATGCTGATGATGAGCTTTTTGCCGCAATTTATCCGAAATATCAAAGCAATACGAACTATAAAAAAGCTGTAGAGGCAATAAAAACCTTGCAGAATACGACTGACCCTGCAAAAATGGCACAAGCTCTTTCTGAGGCCGAAGCGGCAGTAACGACCTTTGTAAGAGCCTTTGGAAAAGATAACCTCGTGAATGCAATTGGCGAGGCAAGAGCCTCAAAAGCTGAGGGTGTGCTTACTGAAGGGCTCCAACAGTATGCAGATAAGTATATTGAACAGGCTATTACACAAGAAAACGCCACACGTGCCTCTATGAATATAGAACCATCACAGATGACGGAGGCTGATATAGATGAGCTCACAAAATTTGTAAATAACTGCATTTCTACATACATCGCCGAGCTTGCGGAAAAGAATGGCGGGGATGTCAGCGGTATTAATGTTGAAGATCTTGGTACTGAGTTTAGCGCTTATGTAAGTTCAAAAATGCAGCAGCTTGTTCAGGCGCAAGTGCAGCTAGCTGCACTTGCAAGCGACAGTACTGTCGCTTTTGACTCCCTACAGGCTTTAACAAAATCTGCAAATACCGATGGTTATATATCAGATTCAGAAAAGTCTTCGCTCGTTTCTTCTGCGACAAAATTCGTCATAAGCCAGCTTTTAAACGGTGTTGAAGACAACTCTCTTCTTGCCTCGCTTAATTCATCATATAAAACTTCGACCGCGTACAAAAATATACAGGCAATTTTCGCAGAAATGCAGTCAGCGACCGATCCTGATATTCTAAATGAAAAATATGAAGAATTGCAGGCTGCAGTAACGGAATTGTTGAATTCGTATGATGGAAAGACACTTGCAAAGGGAATAAGTGCGCTCCTGCCTGTACAAATTGATGATTCAACAAAGGAAAAGGCCATTTATAACAGTACAATTGGCTCTGATTACGCTGCCGGAGTTAGCAGAACAACCAGCCGCGGAAAACAGAATGAAGACAGGCTTCAGGAAATTCAGGCAATGGCAAAAGCAGATCTTGAAGCAGCCGCAGAAGCCTTAAAAGCCCAGTTGAAAGCTGAATTGGGCGATGCCTACAACGAAGAAGAAGTTACAAAATACATGAACGATGCGATGACTGACACAATTGCATTGTTTACATCAAATATTACGCGTAAAAACCAGCATGGTAATTATAATTCAAAAGTTGACCAGATTGGTTTCGCTTTCTACGACAGAAGCGGTACAAGTAAGGGCAGGTACTCTTACAATGTTCAGTCACTTGTTAATACGTTCATTTCTAAATTCAATGAAACAAGCGCAACCAAAAACAAAGCCAAAATCGACCCGAATCTTGCAACTTATGACAAAGAAAACGTCATGACCGATGCTCTGGGCAATGATTATTACAGAAATTCCTCAAGAACAGTAAAAGCTCATAAAAATGACCAGGCTGCGTATGCTCAGATTATAGAAATGGCAAAAGCTGATTTGAATAAAATCGCAGCATCTCTCAGGGCATCGCTAATTGCAGAGGGTGTGCCATTGAGCCTGACCGAAATCGACTCAATCATTGACGAATGTATGGCTGATACAATTACAGATATGAAAAATGCGTTTCAGTATTGTCAACCCAGCGGAACAATATCAGGCGGCGGCATAGTCGCAGGCCTGACCGGTACCGCTACTGCAATCGGAGGTACAGTTTCCATAACTTCTATGGCAGCTTCCACTGTTGCAGCCGCCACAGAAATGGGGCTCGCCGGTAGTTTTGGTTTAACCGGAGCATTGTCGGCTATTCCGGTCGCAGGCTGGGCAGCAGCAGGCGTGGCTGCTATATTTACCGGCCTGAAAAGTTTTACAAACCTTTTCGGCGCATCTTACGGTAAACACAACGCAGACGCAGGCTTCTATTTCGAACGCAAATCCCATTCAAAATCCGGAAAATGGGGTTACGACGTCGGCACACTCGGAAATGTCTTTATGGCAAAAGTCGATGCCAAAATCGAAGAAGCTAAGAAAAAGCAAAAAACAGAAGAAACAACCAAATCATAAAACTCAGAACAAAAAAGGCGGAGCTCTAGAACTCCGCCTTTTCTTTTATTAGCCCTCAACAGGCTGTTCTTTTTTCTCTTTTTCTTTTCTTACGCCGACTTTTTCAAAGACAATTTTCTTGTCAACGAGCTCGGCTCTGATTGTGTCACCGGCTACGTATTTGCCGTTCAGAATTTCTTCTGCGAGCGTGTCTTCGATTTTTTTCTGAATTACGCGCCTTAATGGTCTTGCGCCGTAGGCCTCAGAATAGCCTTCTTCTGCAAGATAATCCTTAACTTCATCAGTGACTTCAATCTTGAATTCGTGAGCTTCAATACGTTTGAGTAAATCTTTGAACATGAGGTCAACGATTTCTCTGATTTCGGTTTTGTTGAGATGAGCAAATACGATAATATCGTCGATTCTGTTCAAAAATTCAGGTCTGAACGCTTTTTTCAGCTCTTCATTAACAGTTTCTTTCAGATGTTCGTATTTGTCTTTTGATTCGTCATTTGAGGTGCTAAAACCGAGTTTTGCGGTCGTTGAAATCATACTTGCACCGACGTTACTGGTCATAATTATGATTGTGTTCTTGAAATTAACATGTCTGCCCTTGGAGTCTGTCAAACGTCCGTCGTCCAGAATCTGGAGCATTATGTTGAATACATCGGGGTGCGCTTTTTCGATTTCGTCGAAAAGTATTACCGAATAAGGCTTTTTGCGGATTGTTTCTGTCAAATGTCCGCCATCATCATAGCCCACATACCCCGGAGGCGAGCCAATGAGTTTTGATGTTGAGTGTTTTTCCATAAATTCGGACATATCAACACGAACCATGTTGTCTTCCGAGCCAAAAACAGCCTCTGCAAGCGCTTTTGCAAGCTCGGTTTTACCAACACCGGTAGGCCCTGAGAAAATAAAGCTTCCGATAGGCCTGTTAGGCGCTTTCAAGCCGACACGGGCTCTGCGGATAGCTTTAGAAATAGCCACAACAGCCTGATCCTGCCCGATAACTCTTGCATGAAGCGTATCTTCAAGCTTGAGCAGTCTTTCGCTTTCGCTTTCGGTGATTTTTGTTGTCGGAATGCCCGTCATTATGCTGACGACCTCCGCAACATTTTCCGCTGTAACAACAGGCTTGTTAGCGTCATGCTCCTCTCTCCACTGCTGGGAAAGCTCCCTGATTTTTTCTTTCAAATCAGCTTCCTTGTCACGCAGATTGGATGCATGTTCAAATTCCTGGTTTCTGATTGCATCTTCTTTTTGTTTTATGATGTTTTTCAGCTCTTTTTCAATTTCCTTACCCTCGGGCGGGAGCGAGCTTACATTCAGGCGGACTTTTGAGCTGGCTTCGTCGATAATGTCGATAGCTTTGTCCGGCAAAAATCTATCTGTGATGTATTTGTCAGAAAGCGCTACTGCCGCAATAATAGCCTCGTCGGAAATCTGCAATCTGTGGTGTTCTTCGTATTTTGCTTTTAATCCGCGTAAAATTTCGATAGAATCGTTGACTGACGGTTCTTCGATGATAATCGGCTGGAATCTTCTTTCAAGCGCGGAGTCTTTTTCAACGTATTTTCTGTATTCATCGAGCGTTGTTGCGCCGATAACCTGAATTTCGCCTCTGGAAAGTGCTGGTTTCAGGATATTTGCCGCGTCAATCGCACCTTCTGCCGCGCCTGCACCGATAAGCGTATGCATTTCGTCGATAACGAGGATTACGTTGCCGGCCTGACGAATTTCGTCCATGATTTTTTTCAAACGTTCTTCAAACTCGCCTCTGTATTTTGTTCCGGCAATCAAAAGCCCCATGTCAAGCTGGATAACCTTTTTGCCCTCGAGAATATCAGGAACTTCGGAGTTTACGATTCTTGTTGCAAGCCCTTCTGCAACGGCCGTTTTTCCAACACCGGGTTCGCCGAGCAGAACGGGGTTGTTTTTCGTTCTTCTGGCAAGAATCTGGATAACACGTTCAATTTCTTTTTCTCTGCCCACAACAGGGTCAAGTCTTTGTTCCTGCGCAGCAAGAGTTAAATCCGTACCGAACTCGTCAAGGCTCGGAGTTTTCGTTTTTCCGCCCGAAGCAGTGCCGGCTGTTGCTGTTTGGGGTGCCGGTTTGGTTTCACCGAGCATTTTGATGATATTGCTTCTTACTTTGTTAAGGTCAACGCCTAAGTTCTCTAAAACCCGTGCCGCAACGCCCTCACCTTCTCTTATTAACCCGAGAAGCAGGTGCTCTGTGCCGATATAGTTGTGTCCGAGCTGTCTTGCTTCGTCCCATGACAGTTCAAGAACCCTTTTTGCGCGCGGTGTGAACGGAATTTCAACAGCAACGAAACCTGAGCCGCGTCCGATGATTTTTTCGACTTCCGCGCGGGCGTCTTTTAGCGTGATTCCCATTGATTTAAGGGTTTTTGAGGCTACTCCGGTGCCCTCGCCGATAAGACCGAGCAAAACCTGTTCCGTGCCGACGAAATTATGCCCGAGTCTGCGCGCCTCTTCCTGTGCGAGCATTATAACTTTTATTGCTTTTTCCGTAAAACGTTCAAACATTATTTAATTTAACTCCTGATAATTAATTCTTACTTTATTTTACATCAGAATATGCTATTCTTTCAACTTATAATTATTTCATTAAGCAGTTTTTTCGCCGGATAGTATCCGTCCGCCTGCTCCAGGCAGGTTTCGAGGCTATGAACAGCCCGTGGTTTGTTGTTGTTTGCAAGATAACATTTCGCAAACAAAAAATGCACCTCGGGGTCGGCGTAGCATACGTTTTTTGCTTTTTCCAGATAAATTTTAGCGATATCAAAAAAGTTATGGTAGACAAACACCCTTCCGATGAATTTGTAGCATTCTGTGTTATTCTGTGCCATTATGTCGTCGGCGTTTATTATATTTTCGCAGTATTCGTACTGTTTTGCGCTCAAAAGTGCGTCCAAATCCACCTCAAGAAAGCTTCTTATCTGAAAAAACGGGGGAACGTCAGTAACATAGCGGTTTATGAACTGCAAAAGATGGTGTCCCCACAAAACAGGCGGAGTTTCTTCTTTGATTGAATACCAGAGACTTTTTGTCTGTTCAAGTTCGCCGAGCAAAAGGTGGCATCTGCCCATCTCATAGGACATTTTTAGTTGTTCATATATTTTTAGCGCTCCGTTGTAATTTTGTTCAATAAGGTAGATTTGCGCAAGTATTTCCAGCTCGTCAGCTCTTTTTGAACGAATTAGCTTCTGTTTCAGGGTATTATAATCCTTTTGGACGTAAAAACTTGTTAATAGTTCCTGTCTATTCATTGTCAATTTTTGTTGTGAGCTTATCGAGAACATTTTCTTTTTGCTGTTTGGTTTTTGGGGCAATAAGGTTTTGCAGTTCTGATAAAGCGTCGAAAGAGGCGCTGTTGCTGGTTTTATTTGTTGCCTGAATCTCTCTGTAGAGCTCTTCTCTGTAAATACTGACGCTTTTAGGGGCGTTTATCCCAAGTTTTACACCGCCTGTGTTGGAATCTACGACGACAATCTCTATTTCATCATTAATAATAATTTTTTCACCGATTTTTCTGGCGAGTATTAGCATTAAACGGTCTCCTTAACCTCTTCTTTTTTCTCGCTGAAAAGCGGATGTCTTACTTCGTAATCGCTGTTTTGAAGTATCATTTGCATTCCCTTTTTGTTTGACGCATTGATAATAATGGGTGCAAGCAGGTTTATTGTGGATTTTTCCGGACGGTTATTGGGAATAGTGACGATATTTAAGGAAATGAGTGATTCAATCGAGGTGAGTTCGAGTTTTTCTGCTTTGTCGTCAGGAATTTCAAACTCATATTCAATCCCGAAAAATCCCGGAAACGTAACCGGAAAAGCCAGTGACGGATCTTCCGCTGATTGAAGCCATTTAAAAGCCGAATTCGCTTTGTGCTCGACAATTACGTATTTTGTGAATTGTTCATAACCTATAATCGGTTCTATAAAATGAAAAATTCTCTCGTTATCAATATCTATTTCACCAAAACGTGAAGTTTCCACTGGTTCTCTCCTCCCGCTGCGCGGTTATGTTTAGTAAGTCTGTCCGTATCCGAAGTCATTGGACATATTGGACATCATCATTGTTTGAATAACTTCGGGCGAAAGTTTTGCGCCGTTTTCCTGATTCATAAGGAGCATAGGAAGCATATTCATCTGGTTGTTGTTTGTATTGTTGCCCAGGAGCATGTTCATCTGCATCATTTGTGCTGATTCGGGCGTCATTGCTGCAGGGTTCATTCCGTTCATGCCGCCAAAAGGATTGATGCCTATTTTTGCAAGTGTTTTTACTGCTTCTGCTATTTCATCATTTGTCGGCATTTCTGATTTTTGGTTGTCATTGTCGTTATTTTTGATGGTATCGTTAATATTTTGCTTCATCTGGTTGAGTTTTTTCTGGTTAAGGTCAGCCTGTACTGAATTTCCATAGAATTTGTTGGATTTTAGAAATTTATCCAAATCCGACTCTTCTCCGGCTTCATTCTGGGGTTTGCATTCATCATCTTTGTTTATGCAGTGGATTGCCTTGGTTGCATAGTCGGAAAGTACAGTATTGCTGTTTAAAGAAATAACTGCATTGAAAGCGATTATTGCTTTATCTGTTCTGCCGAGCTGGTAAAGAGAAAGTCCTTGATAATAGTGAACTGCAGCGTTAGACGGATCTTTTTTCAGAAGTGTTTGTGAATCCTGAACACAACCCACGTAGTCTTTAGCTTTGTATTTTCTTATCAGCGCTTTAATCTGTGCGTTTGTAACCGGTGCCGCATAGGCTCCGAGAGCTGTTGCGAGAAATGCGATTAATGTTAAATTTAAAATAAGCTTTTTCAA
>URHD01000032.1 GCA_900547585.1 uncultured bacterium
TTATACAACACAATTTGATTTTTGAACATATAATAATCAAAATGTATTGTAAATTAACTTATCGGACATTATAATTAGTGAACCAGATTAATTACGGAGGCAAAACACCATGAATAAAAAAGTTTTATCAGCAGCACTTATCGCAGCAATGGCATGCAGCAATGCAGGCGTATTTGCCGCTGCAAATTATCAGGTACAACAAACATCAAACCCTTATTCAACATATACACAACAGCCGTCATATAATACTCAGACTTTGAAAGGTAAAGTTGTGATGATTCCTGCAGGAGTTAGCATTCCAGCCATGACAAACATGGTTTTGAGCTCGGAGTCACTTTCTCTCGGGCAGAGCGTATCTGTTCCTGTTTGTAACAACTTTTATTACAGCAATTCTCTGGTTGCGCCCTCGGGCAGCAGTATAAACGGAACTGTTGTACAGGTTAAAAAGGCTGGCAGAGCAGGAATAAACGGACAGCTCATGATTAAATTCACAAATATCATTACTCCCTACGGTCAAATGATACCTATTTCCGGTCATATTAAAACCGATGACGGCACTGGGCTTCTTGTCGGAGGCACAAAAGCCGACAGCGCAAAAGAATATGCTAAAGATGTTGCTGTAGGTGCTGGTGCCGGCGCGGTCGGAGGCGTTGTCATGGGTGCTCTTTCCGGCGGAAAGGTCGGCAAAGGTGCTGCTTACGGAACAGCAGTCGGTGCCGGTGTAGGTTTGGCAAAATCACTCTGGGATAAGGGTGTTGACGTTGAAATCCCGGCAGGAAGCCAGATTGATATTGTTGTTGACCAGCCTGTGACAGTGACGGTTCAACAATAGTACATGCAATATAAGCTAATCAGGCAATTTGTTTTGTGATAAATTTTTTGCTAGACTTATTACGAAGTCAGAAATAAAATGTTTATAGATTCTTATTTATAAACGAGATTTGGGGAGAAAATGACACTACTCGGCGATAAAAATATATATGAGGAAGAAGAACTGCGGGAGGAATACGTTGTTCCCTCCATATATCAAGAAGACACAAATGACGAATTGCCTTTAAAATCCTGCGTTTTTATTTCAGCACTTTTGCACCCGACGGTGGCAGGTCTTGCATGGCTTGTTGTCTTCTTGCTTGCGTTGCTGGGTGTGAATTTTGAGCTTTTTCACAAACCCGCGCAGCCGCCGAAAGATATTGAGTTTGTTCTTGTAAATAAAGAGGCGGAGCCGATTAATAAAAATACTCCCTACAGAGCAGACATGAACTCCAGAGCCGGCGGAATCCATGATCCAAAACGCCCAGTGTCCATGCCTACTCCTTCAGCTGCGCCTGCAAAACAACAGCAAAAAGCTGCACCTGCTGCACCTAAAAAGCAACCCGCTCAACAGCAGCAAAAACCTAAACAGGCTCCTAAAAAACAGGAATTTAAAATGCCGTGGGAAAATAAACCGGTTCAAAAACAGGCACCTGCACCAAAAGCAACAACGCCCAAGGCTGTTGCACCGGCACCGCGTCCTGCATTAAAACCGACTTCGCCCAAACCAACAACAAAACCCCAGGGCAATTTCAATATACCTATACCAAAAACCGCAGCTCCCAAGCTCGCCGGTACTCCTGGTGGCCCTGTCACCGGCTCAAGAGCAGGTTCCGGTGCAAAAGCCGGAAGCGGAGCTTCTGCGCCGTCACCAAGCTTTGCTCCCAGCGGAAGCAGCTCAGGCGGAAGGTTCTCCTCTTCCGGAAGCAGTGGAAGCAGAGGTAATGTCGGCAATCCAGGCCCCGGAAATCCCAAAGGCGCACCGGGTATTGACGCAGTAAAAGAACCGGATTTCGGCCCGTATATGAGAGAGCTGCAAAGACGCATAAAAATGAACTGGGAACCGCCAAAAGGAAACGAAAGTAAGAGAGTTGTACTTTTATTCAGAATAGGGCGCGATGGAAGACTCCTTTCCAACAAAGTTCTAAAATCATCAGGTCTTGCAGTTGCTGACAATGCGGCAAAAGCAGCAGTTGAACTAACCGCGCCGTTCAAGCCGCTTCCGCCGGAATACAAAGGCAGCAGTGTCGATATTCAGTTTACATTTGATTACAATGTCTTTGGCGCAACAAGTTATTACTAAGAAATATTATAGAAAAGAGGATTAAAACTATGGAATTACTTTTAAAAGCGATGATTGAAGATATCTGGATTGTTGCCCCGATTCTTCTGTGCTCCTTTTTGACGCTCGGCGTTGTTATCAACAGATTGTACTACTACAACAAAAACAAACGTGATGTCGTGCTTTTCATCCCAAAACTTCAAAAAGAACTGGCAAGAAACAACCTTGATTCTGCCCAGAATTTGAGCGTTCAGCTCGGCGGCATTGTCGGAGAGGTTTCTGAAGAAGCTGTAAGAATTTTTTCGGAACAAAAATCAGGATTTTCCCGCTCTTTTGATATTGCGGCAGCTCTTGCAACCAGAAAATTGGAAACTCACCTTACTATCCTCGGTACAATCGGCGGTGTTTGCCCGTTCTTAGGTTTGTTTGGTACTGTTGTAAGAATTCTTTATACATTCCAGGATTTGGCTTTGCAAGGAAACCAGTCAGCAGCTGTTGCGACGGGTATTGCGTCAGCGTTGATTGCTACTGCTTTAGGTCTTGGAGTGGCAATTGTTGCGGTTGTTTTCTACAACTACTTCCAATCTGTCGTTAAAAGATTTGAAGATGACTTCCAGTTGATTAAGCTGCTTTTCCTCAGCTTTGTTGATAACAACGACGAAGTCACCCTTGCAGGAACCCAGACCAACATTGCATTATAGAAAGCAAAAAAATGGCTATTAAAAAATCAAAAGGTTCATTATTTACTGAAATCAACATAACTCCGCTCACGGACATCTTTCTGGTGTTGCTGATTATCATGATGGTTATCGCTCCGACGTTTCAGTCTATTGATAACAACATAAAAGTGCCCGAAATCAATAGCGGAATAGCGGTTGAGCAAAAAAATGCAACTGTTTCGGTAACAAAAGACGGTTCGTTCTTTGTAAACGGAACAAAAGTTCAGCCGGAACAGATTGCTTCCGAGCTTACGAAGATTAAAGACGGCCTTGAAAAGAAAGAAGTCGTCGTAAAAGCTGACAAAGACGCTCGAAGCAAGGAAATAATGAAAGTCATGCAGGCAGCTCAGACTGCTGAATATGAAAAACTCATTGTTGCAGGTGAACCGTTGAGCAAAAAAGAACAAAATGCTCTTCAAAAGACCGAAAACAGTGAAGAAACTCAAAATAATGATGAATACAGAGGTACTCTTGGCGAGATTCCGTCCGAAGAGTAATCAACAGAGGTAAAAAACGTGGCTAGAGAACGTAACGAATTTAATGATATTAATATTACTCCGCTGACAGATATCTTTCTGGTTCTGTTAATCATTATGATGGTAATAGCGCCTTTGCTCGACCAGCAGGGATTAAACCTCGCTGTTCCTAACAATGTTGAGGTTGAAGATGTCAAAGACAGCAAGCTTATTTCTGTCACAGTAACAAATGATGACAAATACCTTATTGATGATTCAGAAGTTTCGACGGCACAGCTTATTCCTATAATAAAAGACAAGTCAAAAGAGCTTCCTGACGGGCTTTTAATCCTCGCCCAGCCTGAAGCATCGCATGGTGCGCTCGTGAAATTGATGGATGAAGCAAGAAATGCCGGTGTAACGAGCATATCTATTGCGGAATCATAACAATTTGCCTAAAAAAAGCCTTAAAAGTAAAATGAAACTATGGAAATGAAAAATTTATTAATCATTTTTATAGTTTCTTTTTTATGTGTCATATATTCTATAAACCACCTGAGTTTTAAGTATATTGACCATAGAATCGACAGGTACGTTATTGAGCAAAAATTCGATACGTATGACACAAACGTGATAAATCAGGCGCTTTCACAGCAAAATGTCAGATTGGCTGATGAAAATACCCGTCTTCTTGTGATTTTGACGGTTTCTTTTGCGGTGCTTGTGCTCATGCTTGCTGTTCAAAGCTGGGTGAAATACCTTTTTCTGATTTTTTTCATGCTGGCGTATTTTGCTGCGTACAAACTGCTTTTTGACCATTATATTTTTGTCAGTCTTGCAGGCCCTCTCGGAGCAATGATTTTTACTCCGTTTTTTGCCGGAACCTACCGCAGAATTTTCCTTGAACGTAAAAATAACAAAATAGAAAAAATTCTGGGCAAATATATTTCCAAAGACATAAAAAATAAAATCCTGAAAAACGATACTAATGCAGAACTTGGCGGAAAAAAGGCAGAAATTTCGATTATGTTTGCTGATATACGGGGATTTACTTCTCTTTCGGAAACTCATAGTGCGGAGGAGGTTTCCAGCCTGCTGAATGAGTATTTTTCCCTGATTGAGCCAATAATCAGCAAATACAACGGCGTAATCAACAAATTTATCGGGGATGCCGTGCTTGTAATCTTCGGTGAGCCGATTCAGGATAAAAACCATGCCAAAAACGCAGTTTTGTGCGCTTATGAACTGAACAAAAAGGTCAAAAGCATACAGGAAAAATGGATAAGCGAAGGAAAACCTAAAATTGACATCGGTATAGGTGTAAATACCGGAGAAGCCTTCGTCGGCAATGTTGGAACCACAGACAGGTTTGAATATACCGTGATTGGCGACGCTGTTAATATTGCGAGCAGAATAGAAGATTATAATAAAATTTATAAAACCCATATTCTAATCAGTCAGTTCACTTACGCAAAAATTTCTCATATTGTTGATGTAATAAAGATTCGCGAGGTTTCTATCAAGGGCAAGGCAAAAAAAATCAACATATATGAAGTTTTGAGAGTTACTGAACAATAAAAAAGCGCTTAATGCGCTTTTTTTAATCTGTAATGCTTCTTCTGCCGCCGGCTCCGCTGCCTTTATCGCTATTTGCTGCTGCAATGTCAGCATCATTGCCTGTATAGAACCTCGGGCCGGTTTTCTTGTTTCCGCTGCTGTTTCCGTTGCCATTTGCGGCGGTATTGTCGTTATTGCCGTTTCCTTTTCCTGTTTTGCCGCTTTGTTCGCCGTGGTCTGTTCTTTGTCCATTTCCAGCACCGTTTACGCCATTAACTGCACCGTTATTATTGCCATTGCTTCTGTCATTTGGGTTGACAGGTTGGTCTGTATTATTACTGTTAGCTGTTCTTTGGCTGTTTTCGCTGCCTGCTGCGCTTTCATCTGCGCCATTGTTATTTCCTTTGTCATCGGTGTCTTGGTTTTTAGCTACAGTGAGCTTTAATCCTGCATTAGGGTTGTTGTATAATCCATAGGGATTTCCATTTCCATACAAGCCGTTAATTCCTCCGAGGCCGCCCGGAATATTGCCAAGACCGGCACCGTTGAGCACTGCATAAGCGCCCTGAGTGCTGCCTGTGTATCCGATATCTCCGCTCCACATTGAATTTAATCCGTAATTCCAGACGCGCATGTCGTTGAAACCAACGCCGCCGCAGCCGTTGAACGCCCAGGCGTCCTGTCCGCCGAAAAATCCTCCGCCAAAGCCGAACAATCCGCCTAATGTAAACATTGAGGAGATTCCGCCCATAAATCCGTTCATAAATCCTTGCAGATTGCCCCAGAAATTGCCTTTTTTCTTTACACCTGCTGCTTGAGACTGCGGATTATTAAGTTCGTTTGCAACAAGCAAAATATCTTGTTGAGTGAACCCTGAGCCTGATAATTCGCTCGAAAGTTCATCGCCGTTTGCAAGTTTGCCGTCGCCGTTGTCTTTTATCGAAATGCTTTTGTCGCCTTTCGTAAGAAGCCAGCCGGTATCTGTGATTTTTACGTTAATCGTGCTCATCTCTGTCCTCAGAATTTTATCGCTTACTTATATAAAGGATATATATTCTGAAAAATTGCTTTTTATGAGCAAAATATTAAGAAATATTACAAAAATCTTGAAAATTAATCATCATTAAGCGAAAGAACAGCCATAAACGCCTCTTGTGGAACCTCTACGCGCCCTACTGCTTTCATACGCTTTTTACCTTTTTTCTGTTTTTCAAGCAGTTTGCGTTTACGCGAGATGTCGCCGCCGTAACATTTGTCCAAAACGCTTTTTCTAAGCGCTTTTATGTTCGTTCTTGCAATAATTCTTCCGCCGTAAGCCGCCTGAATCGGGACTTCGAACATCTGGCGCGGAATGATGTCTTTTAGCTTTGCAGTAAGCTTTTGACCGATATAAAATGCATTATCTTTATGCACAATTGCGCTCAGCGCGTCAACAACCTCTCCGGCAAGCATAATATCGAGTTTTACAAGGTCAGAACGCTTGTATTCTTTGAACTCGTAGTCCATGCTGGCATATCCTTTTGTTCTGGACTTTAATTGGTCGTAAAAATCAACAATAACTTCGCTCAACGGGATTTCGTATTCCAAATCCACGCGGATTTTATCAATATAGTGCATATTTATGAAAATACCGCGTTTTGACTGCGCCAAATCCATCAAAGTTCCCGTGTAATCGTTGGGAGCGATGATATTGACCTTTACATAAGGCTCTTCAATAAAATCTCTGTACTGTGCGGCAGGGAGATTTGCGGGATTGTCGATTTCGACCACTTCGCCGTTTGTTTTGTGGACTCTGTATACAACTGAAGGCGCTGTTGTGACGATTGAAAGGTCATATTCGCGCTCCAGTCTTTCCTGTGCAATCTCCATATGCAGCATTCCCAAAAATCCGCACCTGAAGCCGAAACCCAGCGCAGATGAGGTTTCAGGCTCGAACGTAATCGATGAATCATTGAGTTTAAGCTTTTCAAGCGCTTCTTTCAGGTCTTGATAATCGTCATTATCGACCGGATACATGCCGGAAAATACCATTGGCAGGGCTTCTTTGTACCCCGGGAGCGGTTCTGCAGCAGGCGTTTCTGCAAGTGTGACAGTGTCCCCCACAAAACGCGTTAATTCTTTTATAGAACCCGCCATATAACCTACATCACCGGTTTTCAGCTCCTGAACCGGAACGCGCTTAGGGTTTAAATAGCCGAGTTCAACGATTTCATACTCTTTTCCGGACGCCATGAACTTTACTTTGTCGCCAAGCTTTATGTTTCCGTCAATTACCTTGAAAAAGCATAAAGTTCCAAGGTATGGGTCATATGCGCTGTCAAAAACTAACGCTCTGAGCGGTTTATCGGAAGTATCCTGCGGCGGCGGTACAAAATTTACCACTGCTTCAAGAACTTTGTCTATCCCTTCGCCTGTTTTTGCGCTTACGGGGATTGCCATTGAGGCGTCAATGCCGAGAACTTCTTCAATTTCTTCTTTTACGCGCTCAACATCAGCTGACGGAAGGTCAATTTTGTTGATAACCGGAATGATTTCAAGATTTTGTTCGATTGCGAGGTAAACATTGGATAAAGTCTGCGCTTCAACGCCCTGAGTTGCGTCAACAATTAACAGCGCACCCTCGCAGGCCGCAAGTGAGCGCGAAACCTCGTAAGAAAAGTCCACATGACCTGGAGTATCAATGAGATTCAGGATATAATTCTTGCCGTCTTCGGCTTTGTAGTTCATTCTCGCCGCGTTAAGCTTGATTGTAATGCCCCGTTCACGCTCAATGTCCATTGTGTCCATTAGCTGGTCTTGCATGTCACGTTCAGCGATAGTTCCGGTGGCTTCAAGAAGCCTATCGGCAAGTGTGGATTTTCCGTGGTCAATATGCGCAATTATGCAAAAATTACGTACGTTATCAATTGTTTTCATAGGCAATAGTATAAAATAAACAGGGGTTTTTAATCAAGTTTGCGCATTTTGTTGCTTTTGCGCGCAATGTGCCGGAGTTTTCTTTTCCGTTCCGATTCCTCCGGCGGATTTTCGGGGAAAATTTGTTTTCTTATTTTGGCGACTGGCTTAAAAGTTTTGAAATGCCCACATTGCCCGTTGAATGCCCGGGGGAATCGGAACGGAAAAGGCAAATCTCAATTTTTCGCTTCAACCAGGGTTTATTCTTTACATCTTTACTAATTTTTATGTTTTTACGAAAATAACCATGTACGGAGACTACGAAAAGAGGTATCTATGAAAAAATCAATCAAAGATTTAGGCGATATCAAGGGCAAAAGAGCACTTGTGCGCGTAGATGTTAACGTTCCGATGGACGAAAACAAAAATGTTACTGACGATACAAGAATTCAGGCAATTCTGCCGACTGTAAAATTCTTGAAAGATAAAGGCGCAAAAATCATTCTGATGGCTCACCTTGGCAGACCCAAAGGCGAATGGAAAGTCGAAGAATTCTCTCTCGAGCCTGTTGCAAAACACCTTTCAAAAGTTTTGGGCGAAGATGTTCTTTTTGTTAAATCACCTGTCGGACAGGGCGCTGAAAAAGAGCTCGAAGCCTTAAAAGACGGTCAGGTCGCGCTTCTTGAAAACATCAGATTCTATAAAGCTGAAGAAGCAAAGGATGATGACATGACTTTTGCAAATGAACTTGCAAAACTCGGTGATTTCTATGTAAATGACGCTTTCGGCGCTGCTCACAGAAACCACACTTCAACAGCAAAACTCGCAAAAGTTTTAAAACCCGCAGTTTCAGGCTTATTGATGGAAAAAGAACTCAGATGCCTTTCTCAGGCGCTCGATAATCCTGTAAGACCTTTCACTGCTGTCGTTGGCGGTGCTAAAGTTTCTTCAAAAATTGGCGTTCTTGAAAACCTTATCGACAAAGTTGATAATCTGATTATCGGCGGCGGCATGGCTTATACTTTTGTTAAAGCTAACGGTGGCAAAATCGGGAATTCAATCTGCGAAGACGATCAGATGGATGTTGCAAAAGCTATTGAGAAAAAAGCTGCTGATAAAGGCGTTAAAATTATCATGGCGACTGATGTCCTCGTTACTGACGACTTCTCCGGCAACGGAACTAATAAAGTCGTTCCGGTAAACGAAATTCCTGACGGCTTTGAAGGCGTAGATGCGGGCCCTGAAACACAAAAAGCGTTCGCTGACGTTATTAAAAACTCAAAAACTATCCTCATGAACGGCCCTGTGGGTGCATTTGAAAACCCGGCTTTTGCAGAAGGTACAAAAGCTGTTCTGAAAGCAATTGTAGAAGCAACAAAAGACGGCGCTATTTCCGTTATTGGCGGCGGCGATTCGGTTTCTGCGGCTAAAAAATTCTGCAAAGCGGAAGATTTCACCCATGTATCTACCGGCGGCGGAGCTTCTCTCGAATTTATCGAAGGTAAAGTTCTTCCCGGCGTAGCTGCACTGGATGACTAATTAATATTTAAATTAATCCTGAAAAGCTCCCCAAAAGGGAGCTTTTTTAGGCTCAAAGGGTATATTTTATTTTGTGTATATTAATGTAAAAATGTTGCCTGTACATGTTAATGTTATTATGATAACATTAGTACACTAACGATATATCATGAAATATAGAGGTTTTACATGGATAAAAAGAAGCTGTGGATAGGTATAATTCTTGCGGTAATGATTGTTCCTATCGTGTTCAATAAAATTATGACTGTAATCGGCGCAAAAATGGCTGCAGAAGCGGCTAAAAGACCGCAAATCGTGCAGGTTGCAGAGGTTAAAGGCGAAGATATCTATCAGAAAACCGAATCTGTGGGCAGAATAGAAGCAAAATACTCTGTTGACGTCGTCGCACGTATAAACGGGTGGCTCCAGAAACGTTATTTTAAAGAGGGTGATTATGTCAAAAAAGGGCAAACGCTTTTTCTTATCCAGCCTAATGAATATGCAATTGCAGTCCAGCAGGCGCAGGCAACTGTAAATCAGAATCAGGCTGCACTTGTAAATTCTGAAAAAGAACTTAAACGTGCGCAGGAGCTCGTTAAAAACGATTTTGTAAGTAAATCATACTACGATCAGGCGCTGGCAACGCGCGACCAGAACAAAGCTGCACTCGAAGCAGCCAGGGCAAACCTTGCAAATGCAAAATTGAACCTCAGCTACACACGGATTGCCTCTCCTGTTGACGGAAAAATCGGTAAAATCCTTATTACAGAAGGGAACCTCGTCAATGCCCAGTCCGGAACACTTGCTAAAATCGTCAGCACCAGCCCGATTTACGGAATATTTACTTTAAAAAGTGAAGATTACCTGAAATTCAAAAAAGGCGATAATTCTGACAAAGATTTTTCAAACATGGATGTAAAAATTAAACTTTCTGACGGAAGCGAATACAAGGAAACCGGAAAACTTGAGTTTGTAAACAACGAAGTTGACCCGACCGCAGGAACTATTACTTTGAGAGCAACTTTTCAGAACAAAGACCATCTGCTTGTGCCTGGTGACTTTATCAACGTAACTGCAACCTCAAAAGCCCCGCACCACGTGCTGCTTGTGCCTCAGGTAGCTGTTTCTGACAGTACTGCGGGATATTATGTCTGGGTTATTGATAAAGACGGGCTTGCCCAGCAAAAAAGCATAAAAATCGGCAATGCAATCAACACGGACTGGGAAGTTCTTGAAGGATTGCAGGAGGGTGAAAAGGTTATTTCGACAGGCGTTCAAAAACTTCGCCCGGGTGTGCCTGTAAAAGTTGAAGAAACTCCCTCAACAGCTCAAAATTCACAAACTGAAAACAACAACAATGAGAAAGATAATAAATAATGACTGAACAGAACAACAACGGACAAAAAGATAAGAAAAACTTATATTTCTTTATCCAGAAGCCCAGATTTGCGATAGTAATTTCAATATTTATTACTTTGCTGGGTATAATCTCGATTATGGGGCTGCAGCTTGAGAAATATCCTGATATTACTCCCCCGCAGATTGCCGTGTCAGCGTCATACCCCGGTGCAAGTGCCGATGTTGTTGAATCCTCGGTCGCAGCTGTTGTTGAATCGCAGGTAAACGGCGTTGAGGATATGCTTTATATGATTTCGACCAGCTCGGATGAATCATACAAACTCCAGATTTATTTTAAAGTCGGTTCTGACCGAAATATCGACCTTGTAAACGTACAAAACCGTATTCAGCAGATTCAACCAAAGCTCCCCGAGGACGTTAAAAGGCTCGGTGTTACTGCTAAACAACAGGTAAGCGGCTCTGGTGTTTGTATTTTGAACGTAATTTCAGAAGACGGCTCATGGTCGCAGCTGGATTTGACAAACTACGCTTCTATCTTTATTAAAGATGAAATCGCCCGTCTTAACGGTGTGGGCGAGGTAAACGTGTTCGGTGCGGGCAATTACAGTATGAGAATCTGGCTCGATACCGAAAAAATGGCTAATCTTGGCGTTTCTGTAGCAGAAATTCAGGCTGCAATACAAACACAAAACATTCAGGTTTCAGCTGGCGCTCTCGGTCAGGAACCGGGGCCGGATAAACAAAAATTCCAGATAACTTTAAGAACAAAAGGCCGCTTACTTGAGCCTGAGGAATTTGAAAACATAATAATTCGTGCAAATCTTGACGGTTCAATTATCAGGATGAAAGATATCGGCAGGGTCGAGCTCGGTGCGGAATCTTATAATATTTACGGTGAAGTAAATGCGCATCCGGCTGCGCTGATGCAGATTGTACAGATTCCGGGAGCAAATGCCATTGAAATCGTTAACGAAGTAAAAGCAAAACTTCATGAAATTGAAAAAACTCTTCCTGATGGCTTAACTGTAAAAGTTATGCACGATGACACGCAGTTTATCCGTGAATCAATGTCAGAGGTTGTGCACACAATCATTGAAGCGTCAATAATCGTTATTGCGATTATCTTCATATTTCTGGGTGACCCGAGAGCCACTCTGGTTCCGCTTCTTGCGATTCCTGTGTCATTGATTGGTACTTTTTCGGTTTTGCCGCTTTTTGGCATGTCGATTAACCTCTTATCACTTTTTGCGATGGTGCTGGCGGTCGCCACTGTAGTCGATGACGCGATTGTTGTAATTGAAAACGTAAAAAGGCACCTTGAGGAGGGCAAAGACCCTATTGAAGCCACGCAGCTCACAATGGAAGAGGTAGGCGGCGCTCTGGTCGCAATGGCACTCGTTTTGATGGCGGTATTTGTGCCTATGGGCTTTGTTCCTGGCTTGTCAGGCTTAATGTATAAGCAGTTTGCGGTTTGTATTGCTGTTTCGATTGCACTTTCTGCGGTTTGTGCGCTTACTTTATCGCCTGCGTTGTGTTCAATTATTTTGAGAAAAGAAGACCCGAACCGAAAGCCCTCAAACAAGGCTTCGGCTGCTATTAAATTTGTTTTTGAAAAATTTAACGTTTATTTCAAAGAACTTACCGAGGTTTATATGAAATACGTTAAAGTTTTCGTCTATGATAAAAAATTAACGCTCAAAGTTTACGGCGGCTTTTTGATTCTGCTGTTAATTCTGTTCAAGGCCATCCCGTCAGGGTTTATTCCTGATGAAGATCAGGGCGTTTTGATGGCTCAAATTACGCTTCCCGCCGGTTCTTCAATAAGCAGAACTACTCAAGCCGCCCAGCAGATGGATAAAGCAATAAGAAACATCGATGGCGTAAGCAACAGGATTATGTTCGTCGGAATCGGCCCGTCAAACTCGGCTTTCATGGTTATTGAGCTGAAAGAATGGGGCGAACGTGAATTTAATATCTGGCAGAAGTTTGTCAGAATGATTCAGGGTAAAGAAACAGACCTTTCTATGAATGCAATTCTTGGTCGTGTAAGGCAGGCAATTGCGCCGATTCGAGATGCTCAGGTGGGTGTTTTCTCGCCTCCGGCTATTTCCGGTATGAGTATGCTGGGCGGTTTTGAGTTCCAAATGCTCTCAAAAGGCGAATATACACCTCAGGAAATGGAAACCTGGGCAAACAAACTGCTAATCGCAGCTAACCAGAACAAAGATTTGAACAATGTTTATACGACATATCAGGCGAACGTTCCGCAATATATTGTGGATGTTGACTACGAAAAAGCAATGTCGCAGGGTGTAAGCCTTTCTGACCTTTACGCTACGCTTTCGTCTACGCTTGGTACATATTACGTAAATGACTTCAATAAACTCGGTCGTGTATTCAGGGTTCAGCTGCAGGCAGAACAAAAATATAGACGTAAGGCGACTGATATTTCCGGTATTTACGTTAAAAACTCAAAAGGCATAATGACGCCAATTTCAACGATGGTTGATTTGAAACAGTCTGTAGGGGCAAACCAGATTACAAGGTACAACCAGTATAGAAACGTTCAGTTCAGCGGTCAGCCGGCAACGGGTAAAAGCTCCGGCGAGGCAATGAAAGCAATGGAAGAAGTTTCTGTAAAAACACTGCCAAATGATATTTCGTTTGAGTGGTCGGGTACTTCCAAGCAGGAACTTGAATCTTCCGGTCAGACAGGCTTTATTGTCGCAATGGCTTTGACGTTTGTATATCTGTTTCTTGTCGCGCTTTATGAAAGTTGGACAATTCCCATGGCGGTATTGCTGATTTGTCCTCTTGCCGCTGTTGGTGCACTTATTTTCCAACTTATGATGGGTCAGGCTTTCGATTTGTACTCACAGGTAGGTATGATTATGCTTATCGGTATGGCTGCAAAACAGGCAATCCTGATTGTAGAGTTTGCAAAGGTTCTTCATGAAGAAAACGGCAAAACTATCGAAGAGGCTGCAATTGAGGCAGCTCACATAAGGTTCAGGGCGATTATGATGACAGTTGTGGCGTTCGTTCTGGGTATTTTGCCGCTCGTTCTTGCTACGGGCGCAGGTGCACAGAGCCGTATTTCACTTGGTAGTACGGTTTTTGGCGGTATGGTTGCAGCAGGTACAATTGGTACGCTCCTGACGCCGGCTTTCTATGTAATTATCCAGTCTTTGGTTGACAAAGTAGAAAACAAACTTCATCACAAGAAAAATGAATAAAAATAATACATAATGTAGTTAAACTCTATCTATTATGAATAAGAGGAAGAAATGATAAAAAAACTAACAACATTAATAATGATAATATCACTGTTCTCGGCATATATGCCCGCTTCTGTAGCATATGATGTGAGAATTGCACAGGTGGATGAAGCTTTTTCACCTGCATCAAATGAACCGGCACTTGAAAAACAGGCAGAAGAGCTTCCTGCTGCTCAAAAAAAGGAAAAGAAGCAATTCAAATTATTTAATAAAAAGAAAAAAGCGGAAAGTACAGAACAAAAACCTAAAGAACGCAGCTTTAAAAACGCAACAAAATATGCGGAAGAATCTTACAAAAACCGTATAGAAGAAGAAAAAGCCGATAAAAAAGCCGCAAAAAAACATCCCAAAAAGAAAAAATCTGCTAAAAAAGATACTCAG
This sequence comes from uncultured bacterium, assembly GCA_900547585.1. Classification (GTDB taxonomy): domain Bacteria; phylum Cyanobacteriota; class Vampirovibrionia; order Gastranaerophilales; family Gastranaerophilaceae; genus Spyradomonas. The sequence continues at coordinate 14,255 of URHD01000032.1, forward strand.
GAAGTCGAGGTAAATCTAAACAGCGAAAATTCCGAGAATAATACAGAAACACAATCAACACAGCAGGTAATGACCGGCTCGGTTACTGCAAACAAAATCATATCTGTTGACGACTGCGTAAAATTAGCACTGGAAAACAATCCTTCTATCGTTTCGCAGATGATGAACAGGGATATTTACAAAAATAAAATTGCGCAGGCGTGGGCAAATTACTTTCCTACTATTAACCTTGGCGTTAGTGCATCAAAAAATGACATGCTGATGACGAACTTTAAGTTCCCGATGCAAAAATATACTCTCTGGAATGCGCCGAGTGCCGGTGTGAATTTGCTGTTGTTTGACTTTGGTAAAACATCTGCTTCCGCAGGTGTTGCAAAGAAAACTTTTGAGGCGTCGGAAGAAAATCTTCAGGCTAATATCAATGAAATTATCTACAACGTTAAAAATGCCTACTATTCTCTTCTGTATGCCGTTCAGCAAGTAGAGGTTCAGGAAGAAGCCGTTGCACAGTATGAAATTCACCTGAAACAGGCCGAGGCTTATTACCGTATCGGTTCAAAAGCAAAAATTGATGTAACTACTGCCCAGTACAACCTGAATAATGCAAAACTGGATTTGATTCAGGCTAAGAATACTGTTGATATGGCTTATGCAAATTTAAATAACGCAATGGGGCTTCCGGAATTTGCCGATTATGAAATAAAAGAAAAACTTACCTCCAGAAAATACGATATTATTTTTGACGATATAATCAAAACAGCATATGAGCAGCGTCCCCAACTTCTTGCAGCAAAGAAGAAAATGGAGGGGTCAAAGATTTTGATTAAAGCGTCAAAATATGCATTTTTACCTGATGTTACAGGATTTGGCAACTACACAAGGGGCGGAAAAACTCCAGGAACTGATTATGGCTACCAGATAGGCGCACAGGTTGCTTATCAAAACCTTAATTTGCTCCTGTTGAAACAGCAGGTCGATGAAGCCAAGCTTACGTACTTAAAGGATAAAGCGGACTATGAGGTTCAGCGCCAGAGCGTTTATCTTGAGGTAAAACAAGCGTACATCCAGTTTAAAAATGCACAGGAGTCGATTCCCGTTGCGCTTTCTTCAATGAACGAGGCAAAAGACCGCTATGACCTTGCTGCTGGAAGATACAGGGTCGGATTGGGTGATGCAGTTGAATTGAAAGACGCACAAAATACATATTTGAATGCGCAATTGGGCTATTATAACACGCTTACGCAGTATAATACATCCGCTGCTAACCTTGAAAGGGTTGTGGGCGCACCGATTATCCCTGTTGAGAACAATCTTTAATAAAGAGCTGTGCGCTTACCATTCCGAATGCCCATCTGCGAATTTTATGGCATTTCAATCCCTGTGCTTCTATTGCGCGAACTAGTTTTTCTGGTGATAAAAAGCTGTTTTTGGATAAAATTAAATATTCGTAGGATTCAGGTGATTTGCTGAATATTTTTGCTAAAATTACTGCAAGAATATCAAATATTTTGTTTACAATCTCATTGCCTTTAAACAGGTCGAGATGCAGGAAAAATCCGCCGTTTTTGAGCACTCTGGAGATTTCTGAGACAACTTTTTCATAGTTTTCGAAATTTCTCAGGCCGAAAGCCAGTGTGCAGCCATCGAGTGATGACGATTCAAAAGGCAAATTTGTACAATCGCCCTCAATGAACCCGATATTGTCTGATTTGTGCTTTGTTTTGGCTATCTGCAGCATATTAGGTGAAAAATCCAGCGCAAAAACTTTATCAACATTTTTATTTGAGGCGAGGATGCCTGCAATATCCCCGGTTCCGCAGCACAAATCAGCTATTCGGGCGCCTTTTTTTATTTTTATAAGCCTGGCGCTTTTTTGTTTGATTATTTTCTGAACACCCAGTGACATTGCGAAATTCATAAAATCGTAGCGCGAAGCCAGATTATTGAACATATTTTTAATTTTTTCGGGATTTTTATCAATCATTTTATTATCAAAACCGCTGCTAAGAGCAAATTATAGACCATTGAGACGTTTCTTGCAAGTTTGAAGATGTTCATAAAATCGCTTTCTTTATGCTCTGTTGTTTTTATGTAGTTTTTTAGCAGCGAAAATGCCCTTAAATAATACAATATCACAGGAATCACGATAATTCCCGCACAAATCGGGAGTATATTTTTGATTATAAGCACAAGGTGAATTAAAACCGCAATGAATCCGATAAGCGAAAACAGGTTGAGCGCCCTTTCTTTTGAGCCAAGCCGCACGCAAAGCGTTTTTTTGCAATTCAGGCTGTCAAAGTCATAATCCATCAGGGAATGGGCGTACAGGAGGTTCATTATTAACAAAGAAACCGGCACGGAAAGCAAAAGAAGCTTAAATGCAACAACACCGGTCATTACAACGCTTATGCCCGAGAACAAAAGCACGCCGTAAGTCAACGCAACAGCGGCTTCTCCGAGTGCATAGTGATTCAGCCGCGGGTAGAGCAGGATTATTATACCAGCAATCGCAGCGATAATCAAAACTTTTACGTCGGTGAGCAAAAACAAATAAAAACCGGTCGCAGCCGCAATGAAAAAGTAAATTCCGCAGGCAATGCTGATAAATTTAAGCGTAAAGTGACCTTTGTCCAGATACTCTGTTTTGCATTTTTGTTTTGGCACTTTGAATATTGTGTCAATGCAGTCATCAAGGAGATTTGCACCCAGATGTGCAAATGTTACGCCAATAAGTGCGATAAGTCCGTTGATATAGTCTCCGCCATATCCTATGCAATAAACAAAACACACAAGCCAGCTTGTAAAGCTTGTTGGTAGCGAATATCCGCGCGATACGGTGTAGAAAAAGTATGTGATTTTTTTCTGCATATTATGATTATAGCTGAAAATTCATTTATTGATGTGCCTAATTTCTTTTAGTTTTTTTAGAGATGCTTTAATGTCATTAAATGGTAATTCTTTAATTGTATCATCATCCAAGTCCCACCATTTTAATTTTAGTAGTTCTGATATAGTTTCTTCATCAAAACGATAACGAATAATTTTTGCTGGCACACCACCTACAATTGCATAAGGGGGAACATCTTTAGTCACAACTGCTCCAGCACCGATAATAGCCCCATCACCGATTGTTATCCCGTCTAAAATGGTGACATCACAGCCAATCCACACGTCATTACCTACTTTGACAGGATAAACGTAATTCCAGGTCAGAATTTTATTATCATCAAGTAAAATTTCGTATAAATCTGGTCTTTTTGAATAGGGAAAAATGTGTGTTGTAAGCCAATCAGTTGGATGATGTGTAGTCCCTATATTTACATCCCAAGAAATTGAACAAAACGCTCCTATTGTTGTTTTAGGCGAGAAGATTCTTACAGGTGTTCCAAGATAGGTATTTTTACCTATCTTGATACCTGCAAATCGCTTGTCTGTAGCGGGTTTTGCGGGGGGGGGGGGGGTTTTTAAAAATTTTTATTGTGAAAAATATTAGCAAATTTCTAAGCCGTTTTCTAACATCCTTTATAAAAATAAAAGATGTTAGAATTCTGACAACAAGATTGTGTAAATTTATGAGTATTTTTTTCATTTTAGCCTTGCAATAATTTGTTTCTGACATATCTTCGGGTTTCTCTGCTTGGAATCAGAGATGAAATCACATGGGCGAAGAATTTTTTGCTAGGTTTTACTTTGGTTTTTTTTTCTTCTTTTTCTTTTTCACAACAACAGCGATTTTCTAAATAAAAATCTCTTGCCGGATGTTCAGAATCACCTGCAAAATTGTAAACCCTAGGGTCGTGAAGAATTGGGTTTTTAAGTATTTCCAAATATTCACAGTGGTATGGATGCAATGGATTGAGAATGTCTTTGAACCAATATTCCTTGTCTGTCATTCTTCCCCATTGATAAACAGGCCTTAACAATATTCTATCAGCACCGAATTCATTTAAGCTTCTCTCGCAAAAAGAGGGCAATTCCCTGAAATTTTTGTCCTGGGTTACAAATGCTATTTGGAAAAAGTTTACGTGTTCTTTTTCTCTTAAACTTTTAATAAAATGCAGATTTTTAATTAATTTTTTCAGGTTTCCTCCTCTACTAATCTGATTGTAGATGAATTCGTCGTAGCTGTTCGCAGTAAGTGTGATAGTGATTTTGTATTTTTTTAGATGTTCAATTTTTTTCCAGTGTTCTTCATCAAAAAATACACCGTTAGTTTCTAAGGTTAATTCAAAATCATCTCTTTCCGGTTTCAATTGCGATATAAGATTCAACATGTAAGGAGAAGCAAAAGGATCTCCCATACCACTAGCTGAAAGTTTTTGAGTTTTATTAATATATGGAAGAATTTCTTTTTCAATTGTTTTCATTTTTACTTCATAATCTTGGGGCGGTATGTAAACTGAACTTCTACATGTCGGGCAGGACTGGTTGCAGACAAAATCGTAGGCAAGGTTAATGAATTTTGGGGTTCCGGATTCTTCGACAAACTTATCAATTTCTTCCTGGGGTCTGTCTTCAAATTCATTTCTTTGCATCATTGGGCAGGCTTCAAAACGACAATATTTAAATGAACCGTCAAGTATTGAATTCCTTAACTCTTGCATTTTGGGTGATTTAAGTAAATCCTCAAGTTTATCACCTTCTCCATTTTCATTGTATAGATATCCAACCTGGCATAAATCGGGATACATCCAAGGACATGGAGTAATATTTCCGTTGTCACATCCTACATATATCTGTTCAAAAGGCATTTTGCAAAATTTCATTTATTTCCTCACTTTCTTCATTATGATAACTCCAAATAATTTGTAATATTTTTTATGGTGCTTTGTTTGGATTTCAAAAAATGGAAATAATCCGAAAAGATAAAATTTTTCTTTGGACTCTTTTTCTCGAGATGCTAGGTCTCTTTGTTCATTGATGTATATGCATTCATTAATGTCTTGATTCTTAAACATATCTTTTAGCGAATATAAATATAATGAATTAAATGACGGATAATATACAAATAACTTTTTGCCTAGACTAAAAATCAAATCACAAAAACCGCTTCTCAAAGAATGTACGGAATGACATTTTAAAGCTAAAGCAACACAATCTTCTGCGCTTAATTCTATGTAGTGAGTATTTAAAAGAGTGTGCTCTTCGTCTATAACATTGGATACAGGAATAAGTCCTGCTTGTATGGCCTCGTTTACTTTAGTATTCCAAAATTCCGCGGGTAATGCGTTCATTGATGTTGCTTCTGGAGAAAATATTACCATTTTCTCGAGTGGGCCAATTTTATTACATTTTTTTAACAGTTCGTCAGTTATTTCAGGGTATTTGTGTGGAAGCTCCATTTTTTCATCAATATCAATACCAAGGAAATTTTTGAACCAAGGGATGAATTTAGTAGTTGAATTTTGATAAAATACCGGTTTGAAAAATGCATTTAATTCGGAATGGAATGCAGGATGAGCAACAAATATTTTTCCCGCTTCAGGCTTTCTGCATTGGTCACTTAATGCTTTTAAATCAGTATCTTTAAAGTCCGCTATAATATAATTTGCTAATTCATACATTTTTGCTATAAATTTATGTTTTTCTGAAAGAATCAATATTACCTCACTATTGAGTTTCTTTTTGAGGCTATGTAAAAAACCACAAGTTAACATTGTGTCACCTAGACCGGCGCAGCATAAATAATAATATTTGTCATTTTCTGTAATAATTTCTTCAAGTTTTTTCATTATAAATCCTTATCAATTTGAAACTGAAAATCCAACTTTTGGTCACGCTGTTTACACACTGCATAAGCGCATTTTAAACCAGATGGCTTGTCATCATTAATCAAAATGCGTTCACCCGACGGTAAATTAAAAATTATAAAATCATATTTTACATTATACTCTGCTAAAAAATCCTCTAAATCTTTTTTGCATTCCTCCTTTCTGGCAGTAAGAAGAATTACTTTGTCTTGCTGGGGGATTTTTTCAAAAAAGTCTATCACTCCATCAAGTAGTTCGTCTTTGCCTTCAAGATATCCGTTATGTTTGACTAATGTTCCATCGACATCAATAAGCCAAGTTTTTGGAAGTTTTGAAAGATGTATCATTTTACAACAATCCTCCAATTTGAATTATACCATTATAAAATGCACCACAAATAGAGTCATAATCTTCCCAAGCATATGTAGTCAATGAAAGCCAGATTACGCTGTGGAGTATTTTGATTTTATTTTTATCTACATTTTTTATATTATCAAAGAAAAACTCTTCCATATCTTCCCAACCATTTGTTTTTATAGCTAGTTCGACTTCGTTATTTTTTATGTCAAGAGTAAATTTCTTTCTATTGAATTGGTCATAATTCCCTTTAATTGAGTAATAAAGTTTTGCCCAGTCATAATCTATGTCACCAAATAGTTTGCTTGTTCCGAAGTAACCTCTGGGATCAATCAGTATCGTTTTCATATTAAATGTGTCAAACATAAGATTTGAGAATGTGCAGTCACCGTGGATAAGATAAAATTTCGAAGGGAAAAGATTTCTTAGTATGCTAACAAATTTTTCTTTATCGAAAAACACATTTTTATAGTAATGGTTGTTAATTTTAATAAATTCTTTATTTGCAAATGGTACCAGGGTCTTAATTTTTTCCAGTCTCTCAAATGTTTTTGTTATGTAGGTTAATTCAGAATCCTTGTCATTTGCGTCAATGGATGGTACAAGGTTATGAAGTTTTCCCAGTGCATTGATAATATTGAGAAGAATTTCCTCTTTTTGGGTTTTTGTGAGGCAATCATATTCGTAGATATTTTTTCCCTGGACTTTTTTCATTTTCAAAGGTTCATATGCATATATTTCAGGTATAAATTCAAACCCTTGTTCTTTTACAAATTTGTACCAGTTTCTCTCATCAATAGCTATTTTTTTACCTTGTTCGTTTATGCCGTCTTTTATCACTATATCGCCTATAAATTTTATTGAATTAAATGGGCGCCATCTTCTTATATCGTTATTGTTTTCTGAATAAGAAAGAAGAGTACCTATTTCTTTGGTTCCTGTTAAATCAATACATTTGAAACGAAATTCTTTAGATTTTAACCATGGTACAAACGCGCCTTCATTTGGAAGCTCCGCGAGTTGTGACTTGTTTTTAAATATAAAAAGCCCTGCAACTCCGTCTTTTTTCGAAGGTTCTTTTATGAATTCATTTCCTTTATAAGACCATCTGCATTCAAAATCTTTAGATATTCCCAGGTAATTTTCGTCATCAGTAGGAACTTTAAAATTAGGGCTCAAAATTAAATCGCACCATAAAATCGTAACCTTTTCATCAGGTGCAAAATTATTTAATGCATTGTTGATTCCTGATACAGTTCCTTTTTTATTGGTTTTGATGATTTTATATTTGTATTCCTCCGCGAACGCCTTTAAATACTTTTCAAGTACTTCGGTTTTATAGTCTGCAATTATGTAAAATTCTGCTTCCGGAAATTGTTTCAGTGTATAAAATATTATCGGCAAATTATTAACAGGTACAAGACATTTAGGTCTGTTACGTGTCAAACCTTCTAATCTCGTACCTTTTCCGCCTGCTTGTATAATAATTTTCATTATTTATTTGCTCCTTTCATCCTGTTTTTCATACAGTGCATAGGATTTGAATATATCAGCTTCCAAATTTTTGACAATATACTTTTCTTTTTGCTCGTTTGTCCCATTGTATTGAGAAATAGAGGCTCTTTCCCGCTATAAGAATAATACAGTTCAAGTCTATGGTTAATCTGTGTTCTGTATTCTTGAAAAATTTTTTCAGCAATTATGAAATCAGTTTCTTTATTGAAGTCACAAATCAATGGCAATTCCTGATTTAGGACTTCAAACGGCGATTTCTGCGAGTGCACACCTTTACCGGTTTTTTGATATACACTCATTATTTTATCTATATAGTAAAATGGCGCTTTTA
>URHD01000033.1 GCA_900547585.1 uncultured bacterium
TCCGCCCGAAAAGGTCGTAGATTCGCCTTTTCCGCCTTGATGAGAGCCGCTTGCACCATCTCCATGTTCTCCAACAAATAAAGAGTAAGCTGTATTTTTATTCAGAGAAAAATAGTCCGCAATCAACGCTGCCGAGCGCCCGCCCTGATCGCCGTTGCCGCATTTCCAGTTATGCCCGCCCCCACCACCTCCGCCTCCAACAAGAATCATATAATACTGCCCGTCAGAATTCGCACGGAATGAATACTTGCCGGAAGTAAACACCTGCTGGTTCTCAAGAATCGAATAACCAGAAGCTCCGCCGCCCCCGCCACCGATAACTGTCACATTATACTTGTTCACGCCAGCAGGAGGGGTAAAAAAGCAGCCGTTTACGCCGTGAGATCCGGGCGCGGGGTTGACATTTGTTCCTGAAACATGTTCTCCGTCGGATGAGCTGCGCGTGCAATACCAGTAATGGGTCATGTTGTTTGCCTGAAGCTTTTTGTTCATTTTGGCGACAACAGAAGTACTCAACGCGACAACAATTGAAATAATCAAAAGGGTTAATAACGCTTCTGCAAGAGTAAACCCAAATCTACCAGCCCCCCCCCCCCATGGGGGCAAATCCAGTCATATCAAGACTTTTGGGGGCTTGCAATTCTAAAAAACCAATCTTTTTCAAAACAACAACCGCCTTTCATTTTGGTATAATGAAAAAATTTTACCATCTGCAGGATGTTATTTCAATTATTTTTACTATACAGCAAATTTCTCATCAGTGGATGCATCTTCGACCACAAATTTTGGCACATAATCCTTCAACACCATCATTTTGTTTATTTCAGTGCTCAAGCCAGCGAAAGAAACCGCTTTTTGCAGGGGTTCAAGGCTATTTCTGTCTTCAATAAAGCCGATTACGGTATTCAGGATGTCCATAAGCATATTTTTGTTGATATGAGCATAATCGTAATCCTCAAAAACCTCCATGAGGAACGGATATGCGTCTTTTGCGCCGTAAGCGTTGATTGTTTCAACTTTTTCCCTAATCATATCATCAGCAACTTTAGAAAACTCAAGTTTAAGAAAATACACCGAATATCTGTAAATATTTCGCAGTATTATTTCTTTTTTTTGAAAACGGGACGCTTTGTTGAAATATTTAATGAAATTATCCGCAACCGCGTCTTCATTAGGCACAATACCGTTGTTCTGGATGGTCAGGTAATCGCTGAAAAAGCGTTCAAAAAGCGAAAAATCGCCTGTGTTGAAAAAATTATTCTCCATAGCGACCCAGTAGAGCGCAAAAGCCTCCATAGATACAGTAGAAGCGTTCATTCGCTCATAGACGAATTCACGGATTTTTGATATTTCGCATTTCTGAGTGTAGTCTTTAACCATAATAATATTTTAAATTACTCATAAATAAAAAACAAAAGTTTAAGTTATATTAAACAAATCTTTTATTTATCTGTAGGGAAAGTTATAATTCTCCCATAGGTAAAGGTGTAAATATATGTTTTTAGGAACGTAAAAGCGGCTTTAGCCCGTTCCGGTCCTAAAAACATATATTTACACCTTTAGCGCCTAAGCAGAAAACTGATTTTCCCTCCTGTGAAATGACACTGCGCTCCGGTACGTAGAAAGGTGCAAGGACATCGCCTACGGCTCTGTTGTTCGCATTGTCAAACATGTTCAGGATGACAATGCATTTATCTCAAAAATATTGTATAATCGAAAACGTAAAATTTAATCCACCGGGAGGGCATAAATGAAAGTATTAATCACGGACAAAATCAACGAAACAGCAAAAAAAATCGTCGAAGAAGCGGCTCAGGCGGAGATACTCCCAACAATGTCCGAAGATGAATTATGCAAAATCATTGGCGAATACGACGCTTTAATGGTGCGCTCCCAGACAAAAGTAACCGAAAAAGTGCTCGAAGCGGGCAAAAATCTCAAAATTATAGGCAGAGCAGGCGTGGGAGTTGACAATATTAACGTTGAAAAGGCAACCCAGAAAGGCATAATCGTCGTAAATTCTCCCGACGGCAACACAAATGCCGCAGCCGAGCACACAATCGCGCTCATGCTTGCAATGTCCAGAAATATCGCCAAAGCAGCCCAAACTACCAAAGAAGGGCTCTGGGAGCGCTCAAAATACACGGGTCATGAGGTTTTTCACAAAACTCTCGGGATAATCGGTTTCGGCAAAATAGGTTCTCATGTTGCAAAAGTCGCTCTGGCGCTCGGTATGGAGGTTCTTGTGTGCGATCCTTACACTTCAAAAGAAGTTGTGGAAAAATCCGGCGCAAAATATGTGGAAACCCTTGAAGAATTCTGGGCAAAACCCGATTACATAACGGTTCACACCCCGAAAACCAAAGAAACCACGCATTTAATCAACAAAGACACAATAAAATTGATGAAAAAAGGCGTAAGGCTCATAAACTGCGCCAGAGGCGGAATTATTGATGAAGAAGCGCTCAAAGAAGCCCTCGAATCAGGTCATGTTGCACAGGCAGCAGTTGATGTTTTTGAGGGCGAGCCGAATATTGCTGAAAATCCGCTGGTTAAGACCACAGGCGACATTCTTTTAACCCCGCATCTTGGCGCAAGCACAGAAGAAGCCCAGCTTAATGTTGCAATCGACGTGGCAGAGCAGATTAAAGAGGTGCTTTCGGGCGGTTCTGCGCGCGCGGCGGTGAATATTCCCTCTTTGAAGCCGCAAAAGCTTGAGCCGGTAAAAGAATACATGACGCTTGCCGAAAATCTCGGAGAGCTTGCAATGCAAAGCGCAGAGGGCAATTTGAAGTCAATAGAAATTACGGTCAACGGAAATCTTGCTGATTTGGATGTTTCTCCGCTCGAAACAGCGATTTTAAAAGGCGTTTTGGGCTCATTTCTTGTTGATGTAAACTACGTCAATGCCCCGGTTATCGCCAAAAACAAGGGGCTTGATGTTACAACATCAAAATCGCAAAAAAGTTGTGATTACATTGGTTCAATCGCGGTCAAATTATGCACAGATAAGGGAGAAAACGTTGTTTCCGGCGCTCTGATAGCCCAGGGGTTGCCAAGAATTGTAAAAATCAACGAATACAACACGAGTATTGAGCCCGAAAAACACATGATGCTTGTTCCCCACGAAAACAAGCCCTCAATGATTGCCAAAGTTGCAGCAGTTCTGGGCGACAGCGGCATAAACATCAGCAGGATGAATGTTGCGCAAAAATCCGCAAAGCATGACAATGTTTCCTTAATGATAATCAACATTGAGTCGGAGGTTGCTCCGGAAACGCTCGAAAAAATATCAAAAATCGACGGCGTTTGTTCTGCCAGATATATAAATTTGACGGCATAAATTTGCTAAAGCTGAAAAACGTAAAAAAAAGAGGCATTTGAAGCCTCTTTTTTATTTATTCCATATTTCCAACATCTATTCGTATTTTTTGTAAACAAGCGTTGCATTGTGCCCGCCAAAGCCGAACGAATTGGTTACAGCGACTTTTACGTCGGCTTTAATTGCCTTGTGCGGTACATAATCAAGGTTCGCAACCTTTTCATCCTGATTATCAAGGTTGATAGTCGGAGGAATAATGCCCGTGTTGATTGCATCAATACAAACAATTGACTCGGCAGCGCCTGTCGCACCGAGCATGTGACCATGCATCGATTTTGTAGAGCTGACTTTGAGTTTTTTGTTTTTGGAAAGGTCGCCAAAAACTCTCGCGATAGCCTGAGATTCAGCAATATCGCCTAATCCGGTGCTTGTGCCGTGAGCGTTGACATAATCAACATCTTCCGGTTTCAGCCCTGCGTCTTTAATCGCAAGTTCCATTGCTTTTGCAGCGCCTGCTCCATCCGGTGCGGGAGCAACGATGTCGTAAGCATCAGCAGATTGACCGTAACCTACGATTTCTGCATAAATTTTTGCGCCGCGCGCTTTTGCATGCTCGAGTTCTTCAAGAATCAACACACCTGCGCCCTCAGCCATGATAAAGCCATCTCTGTCTTTGTCATAAGGACGGGAAGCCTTCTGTGGTTCATCATTGTGTTTTGAAAGCGTTCTTGCACTGGTGAATGCGCCGATACCGAGCCTTGTAATAACAGCTTCAGCGCCGCCGGCAACGATTACATCCGCATCATCCCACTGGATTGCGCGGAAAGCGTCGCCGATTGAATGAGCAGAGGTTGCGCATGCAGTTACAATTGATTTGTTAACACCTTTGGCGCCATGTTTAATAGAAATTCTGCCGGCGCCCATGTCAGCAATAATCATAGGAACTGTGAACGGACTGCATTTTGTCGGGCCTCTGTCAATGATTATGTGGTGCTGTTTTTCGAATGTATCGAATCCGCCTGCAGCAGAACCGACAATTACACCGTATCTGTAAGGGTCAACATTCTCGCCTGCGACAATTCCCGAATCAGCAATCGCCTCATCAGCAGCAACCATTGCAAACTGCGTATATCTGTCCATTCTTTTAGCGTCTTTTGAGTCCATATATTCTTCAGGCACAAAGTTTTTCACTTCGCCCGCAATATGAACCGTATGCCCGTCGAGAGAAATACGCTCAATGGTAGAAATACCGCTTTTTCCCTCTACAAGGCTATTCCAAAAAAGTTCTTTTCCTACGCCAAAGGGTGAAACAATCCCCATGCCCGTAACGACAACTCTTCTTTTGCTCATAATTATAATACCTTTTTCCAACGTCTGATAAAAAATTGCGGGGATTTAAGACTATAAATTTTACAGCCATGCTCCCCGCAATAATTCTTTTTCTGCTAATATCCCGAAAAACGGGAAATATTACATTAAACTATGAATGAGATTCAATGTAGTTTACAGCGTCTTGAACTGTTGCGATTTTTTCAGCTTCTTCATCAGGAATTTCGCATCCGAATTCTTCTTCAAAAGCCATAACCAATTCAACTGTATCAAGTGAATCAGCACCGAGGTCACCTGTGAAAGATGCTTCAGGAGTAACCAATGCTTCATCAACGCTAAGTTGTTCTACAACTACTTTTTTAACTCTGTCCAGAACTGTACTCATTTGTGTTTTTCCTCTTTTTAATTAACTACGTGTTTTTCATTATTATTATACTATTTCAATATAAATATGCAATTTTGTAAAGCATTAATAAGCACATTTAATGTTTTTTTACATCAGAATAAAGCATACCCGCTAAATTTATTAAATTAAGTAACAGTTTTTTCATAAAAATAAGGAATTTTAGCAAAAAAGCGCTTTTACGAACTTTAAGCAAACAGTGAAAAAAGAGGATATTAAAATGTTATCAATCAACCGCAACTTTAACAGCAGCCAAAATGTCAATTTCAAATCACGCATTTTGCAGAATTCAGAATACAAATCAGCGCTGAATTACGCACAACACAATTCATATATTGATACAGCTCACCCGGAAAAGAGCGTCGAGCTGTTAAAGGCACTCGATGGACTTTATTTTGACGGAAAACAAAATTTTATCGAAATCCACGTAAGGGATAACAAAGTTCTCACGTTGGAAAACGGAAAAATTAACAAAAAATACACAGTAAAAAGCACCGGAGATAAAGGGCTGGATACGCTGAATGCTATTGTAAATTATGCAAAACAAAACAACGCTTATTCTAAAATGCCGGTTTGTTTCAATGAAGAAAAAGTAGCAAAAGCCCAAAAAGCACTCGATTCAGCAAAAGAGAGAATGTATGCCGAGCTGAGAACGAAAATTGATAAAATGCTGTATTAATTTTAAGGAAAAAATACAAAATCAACAAAAAAGCCTCTTGAAAACAAGAGGCTTTTTTCAAATATCAATTAATTATTAAACAACCAGCCCGCCGTCAACGCCGATAACCTGACCGGTCACGTAAGTAGCGTCTTCTGCGAGGAATTTGATAACAGTTGCGATATCTTCAGCTTCGCCCATTCTCCTCAAGGGGATGTGCTGGTAGATTTCGTTGTTATCGAGCCCTTCGGTCATTGCAGTTTTAATAAATCCGGGCGCAACTGCGTTCACGCGGATGTTTCTTGAGCCCAATTCTTTAGCCAGTGACTTAGTAAACCCGATTAAACCTGCTTTTGAAGCGGAATAATTAGCCTGACCTGCGTTGCCCATAACGCCAACGATGCTTGACATATTGATGATTGAGCCGATTCTTTGTTTCATCATGATTTTTACAACAGGGTGAGTTACGTTGTAAGCACCTGTCAGGTTGATGTTAATAACAGCGTTCCACTGGTCGGGAGTCATGCGCAGGAACAGACCGTCTTTTGTAATTCCGGCATTGTTAACCAGAACGTCGATTCTGCCGAATCTTTTGTGGATGGCTTCTACGCCTGCATTTACAGCCTCAACGTTAGTTACGTCGAATTCGAAAATTTCAGCTTCTACACCGAAAGCTTCACATTCTTTTTTAACTTCTTTAGCGTCATCTTCGCGTCCGATGTAGTTAATAGCGATATCGTAGCCGCAGCTTGCGAGTTTCAATGCGGTAACTTTACCGATCCCCTGGGATGCACCTGTAATCAATGCAACTTTTTTTTCTGACATAATTTTCTCCTTAATTTCTGATTCGCAATTTTAATATATTTCAGTAATTTTGTCTAATTATTAAGTGCCTGAGCCGCAGCATTCAATGTTTCTTCGTCATAAACATTGAGAACGGTTAACGCGGGATTAATTTTCTTGACAAGCCCTGCAAGCACCTTGCCCGGCCCGATTTCAACAATCGTATCAACGCCATCTTCTGCCATTTTTTCGATAGTCTGCGTCCACATAACAGAAGAATAAATTTGTGCTGTCATTTTTGCCTTAAATCTGATTGCAGAAGTCGTAGGCTCAGCATCAACGTTTGTGAAAACAGGAATTTTCGCGTCTTTTATCTCGCAATCATCCAAAATTTCCGAAAATTTAACGCTCGCATTTTCCATAAGTTTGGAATGGAACCCGCCTGAAACAGGAAGAGGGATAACTCTTTTTGCACCGGCTTCTTTGAGGGCTTCGTTTGCCTTTGCAACCGCTTCAGCTTCGCCCGTGATAACGATTTGTGCGGGTGAATTGTAGTTTGCAACTGAAACCATGCCGTCGATTTTCTCAATTGTGTCGAGGATGGCTTCTTTGCTCATGCCGATGACCGCAGTCATTGCACCTTTTGTGGTTTCGGCTGCTGCATTCATTTCGCGTGCGCGTTTGTCGATTAATTTCATTGCAGTCGCAAAATCAACCACATCCGCCGCATAATAAGCTCCATATTCGCCCAGCGAGTGTCCGGCAACAAAATCCGGTTTTACGCCTGTTTTTTCTCTTAATGCTTCAAGAGCTGCAATTGAAGTGACCAAAATAGCGGGCTGGGTGTTGATGGTTTGTTTTAAATCCTCCTCTGGCCCCTCAAAACACATTTTGGAAATGCTTCTGCCCAGAACTTCATCGGCTTTATCGAAAATTTCTTTTGCTTTTGCAGAGGTTTCGTACAAAGATTTACCCATGCCGACGGATTGTGAGCCCTGTCCGGGGAATACGAACGCAATTTTTCCCATATTATTTCTCCTTAAAAATTAATTTTTAGCTGTTTTTTTATTTTTGACTTTTTGGTCCATATTAGAATTTTTCAAAAAGATAATACCCACAAACGAGCCCAAAATACCGACAATAAGAATATAAAATTCCGTTTATTTCCCTTACTGTACTACTTACTTTTAGCTCTGTTTTTTTTATCCATGAAAAAACCGTTCTACGCAATACCCTCTCTAAGCCTTACAATCACGGTTCCCCAGGTCAAACCGGCTCCGAATCCGCTTAAAATCGCCTTGCAAGGGAGCTTGATTTTACCTTCTTCAATTCCCTCTGCCATCGCCAGAGGAATCGAAGCTGCCGAGGTGTTTCCGTATTTTTGGAGGTTAACGATGATTTTGTCATCGTTGTAATTCAATCTTGACGCCATTGCCTCGATAATTCTGTAATTTGCCTGATGCGGAATCAAATAATCAACATCATCCGGCGTCAAACCGGCTTTTTCAAGGCAGTTGCTGATAGATTCCGGCATTGTTGTAACAACAAATTTGTAAACCTCGCGTCCGTTCATAACGATTTTTTGTTTTTTCTGTTCGCAGGGCTCAACCAGCGGGCAGTTTTCACCGTTCATCGGCATTTTGATAAAATCACCGTCTTTTCCGTTTGAATGCATATCCATCGCAATGATATCATCAACACCGTCAACCGATTCTTTCAATACAAACGCACCTGCACCGTCACCAAAAAGCACGCAGCTGGTTCTGTCGTACCAGTCAATGAATTTTGAGTTTGCGTCGGTCGCAACGAGCAGTATATTTTTGTAAATTCCTGAAGAAATAAATGATTTTGCAATGTTCATCGCATAAATCATGCCTGTGCAAGCCGCAGTAATGTCAAAAGCCGCTGCTTTGTCCGCTCCGATTGCCGCTTGAATTTCGCATGCCGTCGATGGATAAGGATGAGCCGGAACTGAAGCCGCAGCGATTATTAAATCGATGTCTTCAGCTTTCATTTTTGCTTTTTCAAGCGCATTCTGTGCAGCTTTTATGCCGAGGGTTACAGCATTTTCTTCACCTGAAACAACGCGTCTTTCCTTAATACCCGTTCTTGTGGTAATCCATTCGTCGCTTGTATCAACGAGTTTTGTCAAATCATCGTTTGTAATTACTGTTTCGGGTACTCCGTATCCCACGCCCGCAATCATAACGGGAATTAAATTTAATGACATAAATCTATCCTTCGTAAAATTCTGATATTTTTTTGTTTACTTCTGATTCGACGGCTTCTTTCGCAACTCTTACTGCGTTTTTGATTGCATAAGCTTTGCTTCTGCCGTGAGAAATTACGGTTATACCCTTAACTCCCAAAAGCAGCGCGCCGCCGAATTCTTCGTAATTGATTCTCTTGTAAATACGCTTCATTGCAGGTTTTGCAAGAAGACCGATTAACATAGAGATAAAATCTTTTTTAAATTCCTGTTTAATCATCTGGAAAAGCATTGTTGAAGAGCCTTCAATCGCTTTCAAGGCAACATTTCCGACGAATCCGTCACAAACAACAACATCGCAGTTGCCGGAGAAGAATTCTTTGCCCTCAATGTTTCCAATAAAGTTCAATTTATCCTGATTTTCTTCAAAAAGCTTGTAAGTAGCCTGCGCTAGCTCGTTGCCTTTTCCGGCTTCTTCGCCTATGTTAAGAATACCGATTCTGGGGTTTTCATTTCCGAAAACGCCTCTTGAAAATGCCTCGCCCATAACCGCAAACTGGTAAAGCATATCAGGAGTACAGTTGCTGTTAGCTCCGGAGTCAATAAGAATAACGGGATTTTTCATTGTTGGAAGTGTTGTGGCAATCGCAGGTCTTTCAATACCCTGAATTCTGCCCAAACCGAATAAACTTGCAGCCATAGCAGCGCCTGTAGAACCTGCGGCAACAACAGCCTGTGAACTGCCGTTAGCAACTGCACTTACAGCGAGAACAATTGAAGATTTTTTCTTTTTACGGATTGCCTGTCCGGGCGCCTCGCCCATTTCGATTACTTCTTCGGCATGGGTGATTTTTATGTCGAGTTTGTCAACATTTACTCTGATTCTTCTGTAAGGAACATTGGGGCTTGTGCATCTTATGCCGTATCTTTTAATGTTTTCAAGCTCTTGTTCAATCTGATCCTGTTTTCCAACCAGCTCTATTGCAACATCATATTCCTGAGCAGCCCAAACAGCACCTGCAACAATCTCTTTCGGTGCGTGGTCTCCGCCCATTGCATCAATAGCGATCCTCGTCATACTTCTTTCATTCTCCCTAAGTATTTTTCAGTCAATCTCCGTTTTCATCAGGAGAAGCCGGGCGACGGGAGCTTTTTTGCTCCCTTTCGTCCAACAATACTTACTACTCCGCTTTATCTTCAGAAGCTTCTTCAGCCGGAGCTTCAACAGCTTCTTCAGCCGGAGCTTCAACAGCTTCTTCAGCTTTAACTTCTTCAACAGTTTCTTCGACTTTTACCTCTTCAGCGGGAGCTTCTGCTTTTTTAGCTTTTTTTGCAGGAGCTTTTTTAGCTTTTGCGGGCTTTTTAACTTCTTCAGCAGTTTCAACAAAGCCTTCTGCTTTTCTTGAAACAACTTTGCCTTTGTATTGACCGCAAGCTGTGCAAACAGTGTGAGTCAAAACTAATTCGCCGCAATTCGGGCAGGTAGTAGTTTCAGGAACTGTTGCTTTCCAGTTAGATCTTCTGTGTCCTTGTGCTGATGCACCTGTACGTTTCTTTGGTACTGCCATTTTATTCTTCCTTCTTTATCTTCATATTTTTAAAAACGTCCAAACGGGGATCTGACTCTTCTTTGTGGGTATATTTTTCGACGAGAGCGCCCCCATTACAATTTATATCACAAACAGACGGATTTGGAATATTTAATATTACGGATTGATAAATTAAATCATCTACGTCGATTTCATCCTCGCCGCACAAATCAGTGACAAAGTCGCCGTCTTTAAGTTCGATTTCGTGAGAAGAACCGTCATTCAAGCGTCCCAGCACATAAGTTTCGTCAACGTCCGTTTCGATTTTTTGAGAAAATTCCTTCAAACATCTGTCGCAAGTCAGCTTAACATTTGCAACAATTTTGCCTTTTGCGTTAATGCATCCGCCGAAAGCAGAAAAAACGATTTCCGCATGAATAGCCCCATCCGTGCTGATTCCATCGACATTTTCGTCGAATTTCACAAGCAGAGCGCTGTTTTTGGCATTTTTTATGTCATCAATAGAAATTTTCATAGCTTATTTATAATATTTTAGACAATATCAAAAGTCAAAACCCGCACACCCGTTTTTATTAAAATTTTACAACCCGTCTTGAATACGGTAAAATCGGTTTAGAGAATTGAGAGGATTTTATTATGGAAAATATCTTCGCCTGGATTCACGCCAATGCACTGGCTGTTTCCACAGTGATTTTGATGGTAGCTTATGTATTTATTGCGCTGGAAAAAATATCTAAAGTTACTGTAGCAATGATTGGCGCGGTTTTTACGCTTTTTCTGGGCCTGCTCGCGCAGCACAAAGGTCATGGGCCTATTGACCCGAATTATTTTATAAATTTTGTTGATTTTAACGTAATTATTCTTCTCATAAGCATGATGATTATTGTAAACATTGCAAACAAGAGCGGAATTTTCAGCTGGATAGCGAACGGGCTTTTGAAAAAAACAAAAGGTCATCCGGTTGCAATTTTATGGGTTCTGGGGATTTTTACGGCGGTTGCGTCTGCGTTTTTGGACAATGTAACCACTGTTATTCTCGTAATGCCGATTACTTTCCTTGTTGCAAAAAAATTGGACATAAACGCGGTTCCTTTTTTGATTATGGAGATTCTCATGTCCAATATAGGTGGAACAGCGACGCTAATTGGCGATCCGCCGAACATCATCATCGGCAGCAAGGCCGGATTTTCATTTTTAACATTTTTAAAAGAGCTAACCGGAATCGTTGCAATAATTTTTGTTGTAAACATGACTATTTTGTATTTTTGTTTCAGAAAACAGTTGGTTGCCGACCCTGAAAAAATGGAGGCAATAGCGCATCTTGACAATTCAAACACGATTGCTGATAAAAAGCTTGCGCTGCGCTCTTCTATCGTGCTCGGGCTGGTGGTTTTGGGCTTTATTACGCATGATTTAACGAATATTGAGTCATATCTAGTTGCGCTTGCGGGGGCGGCGTTTCTTTTGATATTTGAGCAGCCGAAAACAATTCTGCGCAGCGTTGAATGGAACACAATATTCTTTTTCATCGGGCTTTTCATTATCATCGGCGGTTTTGAGGCTGCAGGAGGCATAAAAGTCATGGCAGACTGGATTCTCAACGTCACAAGCGGCTCGGAATCGGCTGCGGCAATGCTTATTTTGTGGGCGTCGGGCATTTTGTCGGGTGTTGTTGACAATATCCCCTACACTGCAACGATGGCGCCGATGATTTACCAGATTCAGCTTGTGGAAGGGGCTGCTTACGCACATCCTTTGTGGTGGTGTTTATCTTTAGGCGCGTGCCTTGGCGGAAACCTTACGATTATCGGTGCTGCGGCAAACGTAATTGTTTCAGAAACAGCTGATGCGCACAATTATCCGATTTCGTTTATGCGATTTTTAAAATACGGTGCGGGAATCACCTTTGTATCGCTCGTTTTGAGTTCGGTTTATATTTATGTGAGATTTTTGCATTAAAGAGGATTGAGATTGGCGGCAGGGCGGATAACCTGAAAGGAAATCCACTTTTCCGTTCCGATTCCTCCGGCCATTCAGCGTAAATTACTGACTATCCAAATTCAAGAAGCCTCCCCCATAGTCACTACAAAGTGGATTTCCTTTCAGGTTTGTAAGATTGGCAGCTTTTATGGTATTTTTGATTTCTCAAAGTAAAAAGAGCTTGATTTTGCTTTGTAGTGACTATGGGGGAGGGCTCTAAAAACTTCGCATCAAGCTTCTAACGTCGAATGCCCGGAGGAATCGGAACGGAAAAGTGAAATCAAGCTCTTTTTAACCCACCGCGCCCGATTTTATGCTAAAATATCAATCAGGAGCAAAAAATGGCAATATTTTCAGACGATGAAGAACTAAAACCGCAGCCGGAACCCAAAAAGGCGCACGAACACCCGCACAAAAGCAAGGAGCTTGAACGCGGACAAACGGATTTTGACAAATCCTTTGAAAATAACATCCGCCCCAAAAAGTTCAACGAATATATTGGTCAATCCGCACTGAAAGATACCCTGAAAATCTCGATAGAAGCAGCAAAAAAGAGAAAACAGCCGCTCGACCACCTGCTTTTTTACGGCCCGCCGGGGCTCGGAAAAACAACAATTGCAGGCGTAATCGCAAACGAGCTCAACACAAAAATTAAAATCACATCAGCTCCGGCACTTGAGCGTCCGAGAGATATTATCGGGATTTTAATGTCAATGAAAGACGGCGAAATCCTGTTTATTGACGAAATTCACAGACTTAACAAAGTTGCCGAAGAAATCCTTTATCCGGCAATGGAGGATTTTTACCTTGATATGACCACGGGAAAGGGGCAAACCGTCAAAACCCTGCGTGTTCCAATCCCTAAATTTACCCTTATAGGCGCAACAACAAAAGCCGGCGCGCTTTCAGGGCCTTTAAGAGACAGATTCGGAATAATCCACAGGCTCCAATTTTACACAATCGACGAACTTTCTGCAGTAGTAAGCAGAACAGCCCAAATTCTCGACATAAAAATTACCCCGGACGGCGCAAAAACCATTGCTTCTCGCTCAAGAGGAACCCCTAGAATCGCAAACCGCCTCATAAAACGCGCTGCCGACTTCGCTCTGGTAAGAGCAAACGGAAAAATCGATGCAAATACCGCAACAGAAGCGCTCGACACGCTCCATATCGACAAATCCGGACTCGACACAACCGACAGAGCAATGCTTACGCTGATAATCGAGAAATATGACGGCGGGCCGGTCGGTCTGGAAACAATTGCCGCAGCGCTCGGCGAAGATACGAAAACGATTGAAGATGTTTACGAGCCGTACCTGCTTCAAGAAGGTTTTCTTCAGCGCACTCCGCGCGGAAGACGCGTTTCGCCGGAGGCTTACAGGCATCTGGGCTATAAAATTAGCCAATCTCAGCAATCGTTGTTTTAGTTTTACGGGTTTGGCGTTTTCAGGGAGGAAAGCAAAAATCCCCAACTGCCGCATTATATTAGAAAAAAGGCTAATGAAAAAATTGAACCTGATAATTAAAATTAAGGAATGAAACAGAAAATTGTAGTCATAGGCGGAGGCGCAGCCGGCCCGAAAATAACGGCAAAGCTCCTGAGAACAACAAAATTTGAAAGTCAGGTTGATTTGTACACCGACGAAGACATTATTTCTTACTCGGCGTGCGGAATGCCGTATTTTATTGAGGGGCTGATTGAAAATCCGGAACGCCTCATCGTGCGCACTCCTCAGCAGTTTGAAGAAAAAGGCGCAAACATCCATCTTAACAAAAGATGCATAAAAATCATCCCGGAAGAAAAAAAAATCATTGTTCAGGACACAAAAACCTACGAAACTGAGTACGTTTCTTATGACAAATTAGCCATAACCACCGGTGCACGCCCTTTTATACCGCAAATTCAGAACATGCACCTCCAAAATGTCTTCACATTGAGAAAACTACAGGACGCAATCAACATAAAAAACGCACTTAAAGAATCAAAAAAAGCAGTAATCGTCGGCGGAGGCTATATCGGCATAGAAATGCTCGAGGCATGTGCAGCAAACGGGCTCGACGTGACACTTGTTGAAAGTTCGCCCTATATTTTGCCGATTTTTGATGAAGATTTTTCAGAAAAAATCAGAGAAAAAATTCTTGAAATAACAAAGGACAAATACAATGTAAATATTGTCACATCTGATTGCGTGGTTACTTTTCAGGGCGAAGACAGGGTGCGAAAGGTTATAACATCTTCGGGAAATATTTTCGACGCAGATATGGTAATTGTGGCAGCAGGAGTAGTGCCAAACACCGAAATCGCCAGAGATGCAGGGATTGAACTCGGCGTAAACAGCGCAATCCGCGTAAATAACCGTATGGAAACATCAATAAAAGATATTTATGCGGCAGGAGATTGCATTGAAAATTTTCATGTCGTTTCCATGCGCCATGTATGGGTTCCGCTCGGATCTTCCGCAAATAAAGAGGGCCGCTGCGCAGCAATCAACATCGCAAACGAATATGACGCTTTTCCGGGAATTCTTGGCTCCTCTGTGACGAAATTTATGAAATTAACAATGTCTTTTACCGGCTTAAACGAACGGGACGCACAAAAATACGGGTTTGAGCCGGTATGTGCAACGGTTTCGCAAAAAGACCGCGCAGGCTACATGCCCGAAGCGCAGGGAATAATCCTTAAACTCATAGCCGACCGCAGAACAGAGAAAATTCTCGGCGCACAGGCAATCGGCGAGGGTGACGCAGACAAAAGGATTAACACTGTTGCGTCAGCAATCACCGCAAATCTGAAAGTAGGGGATTTGTTCAATCTCGACATGACCTACGCACCGCCATTTTCAACCGCTGTTGACGCTTTGCTCTCTGCGGCGATGATTATTTATAATGATTTGCACAAATGTCCGTAATTACCCGCCCAAACACGGTTTTTCAATTTTCAACTTGCAGCAAACCGCATTTTTCAGCAGCTTTTTTACATTTTTCTATGATAATTTTTTTTAATCCCTGACATTCCAATTTTTTCTCATCAGGCAGCGCTTTCAGAATATCGTCGTAAAAATAGTTATCAATCAGCGGGTCAATCATATCTTCATGAAGGTAAAAATCCAGCGCCTTTTCTGAGCGATAGCAAACATCTATGATGTTTATTTCTTTATTTTTGTAATCAATCAGCACATTATTAGGGTTGTACATATCGGGCTGACGATTTGCAACCTTTTTCAAAAAATAAATCTTCTTAGCATACCTGTCAAAGCTTTCCTGCGGCAGTTCTGCGACTTTTGCAAGATGATTTTTCAAAAAATACAGCGCCTCACAATCTTTTATATTTTTTGTATCAGCCTTTTTGAAAAAATCTATCCAATTAGGAAAAGATGACGGTTTTCCCTGTGTTTTCAACAGTACGGATATTCCATTTTTGTTTGTTGCCACTTTTTGCCCGAAATTGTAAACATAAAAATCGTTTTTTACCTTTTCAAGCGGTGGAACTCTGCTAAAAATACCGTATCCGGTTCCAATGCTAACTTTTAGAACGTAATCATCAATTTTCGGTATGCCGAAAACCCTGGCGTCTTGCCCGTGCCCGAGTTCGTTGCGCCTGCACTTACGAACGAGTTTTTTAAGGCTTATATCCCCGTAAACTTTATGAATCTTATCCATAAAATCTTCATAGCTTCCTATTTTTTGCGCAGGCAAAAAAGAATCAGGAAGATAGCGCAAAGATGCGATTCTTTCCTTTGTCAATTCAGAAGATTTATGAATAAAAGGTGCTTTGAACTGTAGAGGTGCTATTTTCATATTTTTTACAAAACACGTGAAAAATTTTTATTGCCATCCGGCAGCTGAAACAAGTTCAGGCTACATCTTGTCAAATTTTCCCTTGTATCTCGGTGTTTCGTTAAGCAGTTTTTTCATTTTTGTTTCGTTTTCAAAAGAAACGGGAATCCATTTGTGTTTAAGCTGGTTCAAAGTGCCGTCTTTTCTGAAAGAAAGCAAAATCGTGTCGATATCGTTTTTCAAACTGTCCGACGCAGCCTCTTTTCTGAATGCGATTGCGTAATATTCGTTTGTATAACGCTGCGGCAGGATTTTGAAAGCTTTATTATCCAGCGTGAACCCGACAAGCAGCGCCTCATCAGCCGTCATCGCGTCAGCCTGCTTGTTTTTGAGTGCTTTAAAGCCGTCTTCATAAGTCCGGTAGCCCTGAACAATGGCTTCTGGCGCAAAATAGCGGAGATTTTTTTCGCCGGTTGTATTGAGGATTGTTATGACTTTTTTGTCGTTCAATTCGCCGATTGAGCGGATAGAGCTCGTTTTTCTGACCATAACAGCCTGACCTGTTGTGTAATAAGGCACGGAAAACTTAACAATATTGTTTCTTTGCGGCGTAACGGTCATCGTCGCAATTAACATATCGACTTCGCCCGAATTCAGCTTGGAAATCCGGTTGTGCTGGTTCACTTGCTTAAAAGAAACCTTTTTTTCGTTCCCGAGCAGCTGTTTTGCAATCAAATGTGCAAGTTCAATGTCGTATCCTTTGAGTTTTCCCTTTTCATCAACGTAGCCGAATGGTTTTGAGTCGTATTTTACCCCGACGATAAGTCTTCCGCGTTCTTTTATTGCCGTGAGCTGGTCGTTTTCTTTTTTAATATTTTTACATCCGGCAAATACCGTCAAACCGAGCATTATAAAACATATTAGCGCTTTTTTGAACATCGTTTTTTCCTTTTGCACTATTATTTCACAAAAACAGCCATCTTGAAACGGCAATTGCCGCAATTATTCCCGCGCAATCCGCCAGAATCCCTGTCAGAAGCGCATGTCTAAACTTTTTTATCCCCACTGAGCCAAAATACACCGCCAAAACGTAAAAAGTCGTTTCCGAGCTTCCGACCATTACTGCAGCGAGCTTTGCAGGGTAAGAATCAGGCCCGAAATTCTGCACAATATCGGACAAAAGCCCCAGAACCGCGCTCCCTGACAACGAACGAACAATCATCACCGGCAAAATATCCGCAGGAATTTTCAAAGCCTCAAAAATCCCCGAAAATGCCCCCTGCACAAGCTCAATCGCCCCTGATGCACGCAGCATTGAAACAGCAACAATAATCGCAACGAGGTAAGGCAAAATATTCACCGAAACCTTGAGCCCGTCCTTTGCTCCATCCACAAAAACCTCGTAAACAGGCACTTTTTTGACCAATCCCCAGATTAAAACAATCAAAATTATTACAGGAATCATCCATACAGAAATCAGGTTAATTGCGGTTTTCAACATTCCTCACCTCCTGTTTCTTTTTGCGGCGGGGTGAGTTTTTCAAGGATTTTTACAATCACAAGTGCGCTTAAAAACGCAATAGTTGTAACAATCAACGCCGGAAGCACAATCTCCGTCGGATTTTTCGCTCCGAATGACGCCAGAACCGCAATCACCGTCGCAGGCACAATCTGAAATCCCGCCGTATTCATCGCAAGAAGCGTGCACATTGCGTTTGAGGCTGATTTTTTATCTTTATTATTAAGCTTTTGCAGCTCCTCCATTGCTTTTAAGCCCATCGGAGTAGCCGCATTCGAAAGCCCGAAAGCGTTTGCGGTAAAATTCATTGCAATATCGCCTATTGCAGGGTTGCCCTGCGGAATTTCGGGGAAAAGCCTCCTTGCAACCGGCGTCAGCAGCCGTGCAATGAATTCCACCATGCCTGATTTCTCCGCAATCCGCATAATTCCCATCCAGAAAGCCATTATCCCTGCAAGATAAAGCGCAACTTCGACGGATTTGTGCGCACCCTCGAGCAGTGCGCTCAAAACCGCGTCAATTCTGCCCGTAAAAGCCGCGCAAACTATAGAAATAGAAATTATAAAAAACCAGATATAATTCATAGCCCTATAATGGCAAATTTTATCGTTGCGGTCAAATAAATTAACAAAGAATTTTAGCAAAAAAGCGGGATTACTCCCGCTTCTTTATTACAACTTTCTCATAGTCGGAAATGCGATAACATCCCTGATTGTTGGCGAATCGGTCAAAAGCATTACCAGCCTGTCGATTCCGATACCCATTCCGCCTGCCGGAGGCATGCCGTACTCAAGAGCAGTGATGAAATCTTCATCGATTTCCATTGCTTCTTCGTCGCCGGCCGCTTTTGCCTTGGCCTGAGCCTCAAATCTGGTTCTCTGGTCAATCGGGTCGGTCAATTCGGAGAAAGCGTTCGAGATTTCCCAGCCGTTTACGCGTGTTTCGAACCTTTCTGTCAATCTCGGATTGTCGCGGTGAACTTTTGCGAGCGGTGATATGTCGCGCGGGTAGTCGATGATGTGCGTAGGCTGGATTAGTTTGGGCTCAACGCGTTCTTCGAAAATTAAATCCAGAACCTTGCCCCAGTTTTCGCAATCATCAGCGTCTATGCCGATTTCTTTGGCTTTTTTACGGGCATCTTCGACCGTAAATACTTCGCCAAAGTCGATTCCTGTGAATTCTTCAATTGCTCCGACCATTGTTTTTCTATCCCATGGCGGCGTAAGGTCGATTTCTTTGCCCTGATAAGTGATTTTCATTGTGCCCAGAACATCCTGAGCAACAGATGAAACCATATTTTCGATAAGCGCCATCATTTCGTTGTAGTCAACATAAGCCTGATAGAGCTCAATCATTGTAAATTCGGGGTTGTGGCGGGTATCGATGCCTTCGTTTCTGAAATTTCTGTTCATTTCAAAGATTTTTTCGCTCAAACCGCCTACCAGAAGCCTTTTGAGGTGCAATTCCGGCGCAATTCTCATATACATGTCCATATCGAGCGCATTGTGGTGCGTAATGAACGGTCTTGCCGCTGCACCGCCCGCCTGCGTGTGAAGCATGGGTGTTTCGACTTCTAAAAAGCCCAAATTTGTCAGATATTCACGAATTTTCTGGATAATAAGGCTTCTTTTTCTGAAAGTCGAGCGAACATCTTCGTTCATGATTAAATCCACGTATCTCTGGCGATAGCGCGTTTCAACGTCCGTCAATCCGTGGAATTTTTCCGGCAAAGGAAGCAGGGATTTTGACAAAATTTTGTAATCCGTAGCTTTTATGCTCAATTCGCCGCGCGGAGTTCTTCTGATTGTACCGTAAACGCCGATAATATCGCCGATATCCACGAGTTTCAGAGTTTTAATTTTTTCAGCATCCATGTTTTCTTTGTGGCAGAAAATCTGGATTTTTCCGGAATCGTCCATCAAATCAATGAACATGCCTGTATTTCTCATCGCCATAACGCGCCCTGCAACAGCATAAGCGTCGTCAGTTTCTTCGCCCGCGGGCAAATCTTTGTATTTTTCCTGCAATTTGCTTGCGCTTGCGTTTTTATCAAATGAATAGGGGTACGGATTTATACCCTTGTCAGCCAAATCCGCCAGTTTTTGAATTCTGGTGGCTCTGATTGCGCTCTGTGTCGTGTTTTGTTCTTGCATATTCAATCCTTTTGTAAATTATTTATAAAATAATTTTAGCATAAAATATTATTCGTCAAAAAACAGATTATGCGTAACTGCGGATGACGAAATGTCAGAGATTTGGTTTTTCCGTTCCGATTCCTCCGGCAATTCGACGTTAAATTTCGTCTTTCGAAACCATTGAAGCCTCCCCCATAGTCACTCCAAAACAAAATCTCCGCCATTTCAAGTTTGATTCAAGTAATCTAAATTTAATCGTGCAAAGTTTAGGTAAAGTGAACGGATTTTAGAAACGTAAAAGCGGCGAAGCCCGTTCCGGTTCTAAAATCAGTTCACTTTACCTAAACACACCAACATTAATCATGCATATCCCGTAAATTGAAAAATTTCATATATAAAGTGGTTTTAAAAATCTCCCAAAAGACCGAAAATGTATAAAAATAAGGAATATAATGTTCAGAGTAATTTTTTCATTAATATTTTATATAGTAACGATGATTATTTCGGCAACGGTGGAAGTTCGCAGAAACAGCGGCGGAATTATGCGCAACGAAGAAACAACAACGCTCGGCGAACTGATTATGCGGAGAATACGACGCAGAAACAGAAGAATAAATGCCCTGAAAACCGCAGCTCCGTACCTGAAACCATACGAAAAAATCTTTTCAAACCAAACTCTGTCAAACAAATTCTGCTCGCTTTCTCTAAACGCAAAAACAAAAACAATAACCATCCTCAGCGCGGTTTACAACGAACACGGGCGCAAAATGGCAGCCACAACTCAGGAGGTTTCGGCGGATATTGACGAATATTTCGACACAATCGCCGAACTTTTCAGCTACAACACGACTTATGACGGACTTTTGAGCTCGCTCAAAGCCGTTGCCGCAGTAAATGAAGTTCCCTACAAAATAAGAAAAGAATCCGAACCTGTACGCAAAAACCTCCCGCAAAAACCCGCTGTACCGGCTAAAAAATCAGAAAATATCGTTGAAGTGGATTTTAAAAATCGCGAAATTCTTGATATTTCGGACGGATTAATCGACATAAACAACTGCTCGGAAGCCGAATTGACCGCTCTGCCGGGAATTAGCATAATTATGGCGAAAAAAATCATTGTTTTCAGGGAAACAAAACATCCGTTCAAAAGCGTTGAAGAATTTTTTGAAGTTATGAAAATAAAACCCCACTTTGCAAAACAGCTCGAAAAACTCACCTGCGCAAAGAAAATCAACATGAAAAAAGTCAAAAAAGCCCGACAAGAAAGAACCATCGACCTGTAATGCAAATAAATGTTTATAAATATATAAAAAAAACAGGCGCAGAAGGTCCGGGACAGCGATTTTGCTTGTGGGTGCAAGGGTGCAGCCGGCATTGCAAAGGGTGTTTTGCAAAAGAAACATGGACGCACAGTCCGAACAAAATTATGACAGTAAACGAACTTTTCAGCCTCATTTCAGCGCAAAAAGGCATCGAGGGCGTAACTTTTCTCGGCGGAGAACCTTTTGAACAGGCAAAACCCCTCGCAGAGCTTGCAAAAAAGGTCAAAAATACGGGATTTTCGGTTCTCACCTTTACCGGCAACACTTACGAAGAACTCAAAAACGCCCGTAATGAAGATTATAACGAGCTTTTGAGCCAGACTGATCTTTTAATTGACGGAGGGTTTGAAAAGGAAAAATTTGACCTTTCGCGCCCGTGGGTCGGCTCTGAAAATCAGCGCTATATCTTTTTAACAGACAGATACAATGAAGCTGAAATTAAAAAATACAAAAACAAAATCGAAGTGCGGATTGAGAAAAACGGTTTTGTTTTTATCAACGGAATGGGTGATTTTAACGCAATCGAACGCGATTTGTGTTTAAAGTGCCCCTCAATCAGCCCGCGGTAGGGTGGGAAAAGCCCGAACATGGGTTTTTTGAATGCATTTTTCTTTCTTTGCGGCGGTTCCCACCGGATAAAATGCGC